>JANNKN010000557.1:0-1133 GCA_031396315.1 Deltaproteobacteria bacterium | reverse complement strand
GAGGTACGGCTCGTCCTTGCGGATGTCGAGCGGCACGCCGACGGATCTCAGAATCGGACCTGTTACGGCGTACTTGATGCAGTCCTCTTTCGAGATGACTCCGGTGCCCTTCATGCGGTCGACGAAGATGCGGTTCTGGGTAACGACGTCGTCGAAGTCCTTCAGCAGCTCGCGGATCTTCACGATCTTCTCGCGCGCCGCCGCCGGGAAGCTCGGCGCCATGTCGTGCTTCACGCCGCCAATGCGGATGTAGTTCGAGGTGACGCGCGCGCCGCACAGCATCTCCTGCATGTCCCAGGTGAGCTCGCGCGCTTCGATGCCGTACAGGAACGGCGTCATCGCCTGCAGCTCGAGGCAGGCCGCGCCGGTCCGTGTCAGGTGATCGCCGAGCCGCGACAGCTCGCTCGCCATGACGCGCAGCCACTGACAGCGCTCGGGCGTCTCGATCTGCAGCAGCTTCTCCACCGCCATGCAGAAGCCGAGATTGCACAGGATCGCCGAGTTGTAATTCAAGCGATCCGTGTACGGAATGCACTGATACCAGGAGCCGCTCTCGCACTCTTTCTCGAAGCCGCGGTGCAGGTAACCCACGTGGATGTCGAGGTCGACGACCTGCTCGCCGTCGAGCTCGATCACGAACTTCACGGTGCCGTGGGTCGCGGGATGCGACGGGCCCATGTTCAGAATCTGGTGCTCGCTGTGCAGATCGCCGCGCTGGTCTTGATCCGGCGGCAACTGAGCGTGGAGATGGAGATCTGTGGACATCGTTGCGTCCCTTCGACTCGTGGCTTCTTCTCGCATCCGGATGTCGGAGGCCGCTGTTCGATCTCCGCTCGGCTTCGCCTCGCTGCGAGGCGCCGCTTGCCTAATTAGTTCCGCGGACCGACGAGCGGCTGGCGGCGCTCCTTCGGATAATCCTTGCGCAGCGGATGGCCCTCGAACTGCTCGTACAACAGGATCCGGCGCAGATCGGGATGGCCCGCGAAACGGATCCCGTAGAGATCCCACACCTCGCGCTCCATCCAGTTCGCGGACGGCCAGAGCTCGCACAGCGTCGCGATCTCGGCGGCCTGTTCGGAAACGCGCGCCTTCACCCGCACGCGCTTGTTCTTGGTGACCGAGTAGAGGTGGTA
>JANNKN010000555.1:0-8800 GCA_031396315.1 Deltaproteobacteria bacterium | reverse complement strand
CTACGCGCACCTCGCGCTCGCGCTCGCGCGCCGCGGCGCGGGCGACACGAAGGGCGCGGTCGAGAGCTTCGACCGCGCGCTCGCGCTCGATCCGGCGCTCTCCGACGCCGGTTATCTCGCGGCGCAGACCCTGATGATCAGCGGCGATACCGCCGGCGGAAAGAAGCGGCTCGAGAAGTTCGTGCGCACGTATCCCGATCACGCGGGCGCGCTGAATGATCTCGCCTGGCTGCTCGCAGAGGAAGGCGGCGACCTCGCGCGCGCCGAGAAGCTCGCCGATCAGGCGACGCGGCTCAGTGCCGGCGCGGAGATGTTCGACACGTTCGGCTACGTGCGTCTCAAGCAAGAGCGATATGACGAGGCCGCTCGTGCGTTCCGGCTCTCGCTCGAGAAGAATGCTGGCTACGGCACGGCGCGGTACCACCTCGCACTCGCGCTCGGCCGCGGCGGCGATGCCGACGGTGCGAAGAAGGAGCTGCAGCTCGCGCTCGCGGGCGGCGCGTTCCCCGAAGCGGCCGCCGCGCGGACGGAGCTCGCGCGGCTCGAAGGGAAGAAGCAGTGAGCGGCTTCACGCTGCGTGCCTCGTCGCTGGCCGTGCTGTTCGCGGCGGCGCTGCTCAGCGCGGCCTGCGGCTCGCGCGATCAGGCTGCGCCGCATCTCGCGAAAGCGGAGCAGCTCTCCGCCGCTGGGAATCTCGAGCAAGCGTTGATCGAGCTGCGTTCCGCATTGAAGGCGGAGCCCAAGAATGCGGACGTGAATTACCGGCTCGCGAAGCTGCTCCACCAGCAAGAGGTGATCCCGGACGCCGTGTATTTTTACGAAGAGGCACTGCGGCTCGACCCGCAGCACGCCGACGCCGCGCTAACGCTCGCGTTCCTGATGCTCGGCGACGACGTCGATTATGCCGAGCGGCTGGTGAACGGCGTGCTCGAGCGCGACCCGAACAACGCACTCGCCTGGGTGCGGCGTTCGGACATCGCGCTCGCGCGCGGCGATTCGGACGCGGCGCTCACCGCCGCGCTGACCGCGGGCGAGCTCGCGCCGGAGAACGCGCGCGCACAGATCCAGACGGGGATCGTCCACCGCGCGCGCATTCGCAAGCACGAGCTGTTAGGTGAGACGGTGCCCGACGCGCTGTATCAAGAAGCGCTCGCTGCATTCGAGCGCGCCAGCCAGGGCAAGGATGATTCGCCCAGTCATCAGACCGCCGTGATGGCCTGGGTCGAGCGCGCCAACACGCTCGCCAGCTGGCCCGCGCGCAAGGCCGAGGCGGCCGCCGCGTATCGCGAGGCGGTTGCGGCCGCGATCAAACTCGGTGGCTCGCAGGATCAAGCGCTCGACGCGACGCTCGCGGAGGCGCAGCGCACGGACGATCTCGCGCTGCGCCGCTGGGTGTTCGAGCGCAGTGTCGAGGTACATCCCGATCGCCTCGATCTCTGGCGGCGGCTCGCGCGCGTCGCCGATCCCGCCGACGCGGATCACTCCGCGACGCTCGCACGGTTGATCGCAGAGCGCGCGGACGATGCCGGCGCGCACGCGGCTTACGCGCGCGATCTCGCGGCCCGCGGGCGCACGCAGGAGGCGCTCGCGCACCTCGAGGCGGCAGCGCTCCGCGTCACGAAACCCGAAGCCGCGCGCTTCGCGCAAGTGGAAATCGCGGTCGCCGCCAACGACGACGCAGCGGCGCAGGCGGCGGCTGACCGGCTCGCGAAGGATCACGCGGGAAGCCTCGAAGATCATCTTGCGCGCTCCGAGCTCCAGCGGCGCGCGCGCAATTACGACGCGGCTGGCGACGCGCTCGACGCGGCGATCGATGCGTACGGCGCGACCGTGCAGCTCGAGACACGGCTCGCCGAGATGCGCGTGCTGCAGGGCGACTCCGCGGCTGCGCTCGAAGCGACGGAGCGAGGGTTGTCGCTCGCTCGCTCGCCGCGGCAAAAGCTCGCCTTGCTGCGGCTCCAGTCACGCGCTCAGCTCGCTCGGGGTGCCTTCGAGGCCGCGGCGCAGAGCTTCCGGGGCATGCTCGAGATCACCCAAGGAAGCGTCGCGACGCCGGACCTCGTGCCGTACGCACAGGCGCTCTACGCCACGCGCCACGAGGGCGCCGCACGCTCGATTCTCGAAACGGCGCTCGGCCTGCCGAACCCGCCCGCCGACGCCGTGATCCTGTTCGCACGTCGCGAAGGGGCGCGCGACCCAGCGCGTGCCGAGCGGTTGGTTGCGCAGGCGCTCGAGAGCTTGCCGAGACACCCGAGCCTGCTCGAGGAAGCCGCGCGCTTCGACCTCGCGGCGGGTCGCCCGGAGCAAGCCAAGGCGCGGCTCGTGGCTGCGATCGAAGCGGCGCCCGGCTACGCGCCACTTCACACGACTCTCGCGCGCGTGCTGCTGCAGACGGGCGACGCGGCCGGCGCGGCGCGCAGCGCCGAGGAGGCGCTGCGCCTCGAACCGGAGAACCCGAACGCGATGTCGGCGCGCGTGCTCGTGGCGGCCTATAGCCAGCTCGGGAAGGCCGACGAGGCCGCTAAGCGACTGCGCGCCTCCCAAGCGGAAGGGAAGCTCGGGACGGGCGGGCAAATGCTGCTCGCCTGGCTGCTCTCCGAAGCAGGCGACAATGCGGGTGCGATCCGCGTGCTCGACGGCGTCGTTGCGAAATCGCCGGACCTGGCGGGTGCGAAGAACGACCTCGCCTACTTACTGGTCAGCTCGGGCAAGGATCTCGACCGCGCGCTCAGCCTCGCGCAGGAGGCGCGCGCCGCCATGCCGACGGTCGGCGGCGTCGCGGACACGCTCGGCTACGCCTATCTCGCGAAACGGCTGCCGGAAGCGGCGCTTCCCCAATTCGAGGAAGCCGTCAGCCTCGCGCCGCCGAAATCGCCCGAGTGGGGGCTTGCGCAGTTCCATCGAGCGCAGGCCCTCCAGCAGCTCGGGCGGCTCGAAGATTCCCGCGCGGCCGCCCAATTGGCGCTGGAAGCCGCCGCATTCGCGGAGCAGAAGCAGGCGCAGGCGCTCTTGGCCGAGATCTCAAAGGCGGGCTGAGGACGGGCGCCCTCACGCACACGCAATTTGCTCGCATTTCTGCGCAGTCCGTGACACTTCCGGGCATCTCCGGCCACTTCCTCCCCGGTGACTCAAAAGGCCTGGTCCTTCTGGCTCACCGACAAATTGAGCCTCCTCAACCTGGCACGGTGCCGCGGCGCGAGGAGGCAGGAGAGAGGATTCATGCAAAAGCTGAAGATGTTGGCTCTGAGCGCGGTGTTAGTAGGCGCAAGTGCGGCGAATGCCGGAGCGCTGTTATCCGCGACCTACTCGCAGACGCTCCAGGGCGTTCCGATCGTGATCACGTCCACAGTCGCGACGGGCACGCTCGTCGGCAACCAGTTCAGCCTCGACGCGGGCGCCTGGTTCGCGACGAACTTCTGCATCGGCCAGCCCGGCAACGCAGCCTGCCGCCCGAATCCGGCCGGCCCGTTCGCTCCGCCGGTCACGCGCCTCGTCGTGAGCCTCACGGACAACGGCCCCGTCGTGGGCACGACCGCTGAAGCCAACGTCACCGCCGCTTCCGGCATCATGGGCAACGTGCTCGTGATGGCGAAGATCGGTAAGGCACCGGCCTTCACGCTGCTGCCGATCGTCGTGAACGCAGGTGCTGGCGGCAATTTGACTGTCGGCTCTTCGACGCTGATCGTTCAGCTCGCTGGCGATGTCTGGCACATCGGCCAGGTCACGCAGACGGCCCAGACCAACATGTTCACGCCTCTGGCCGACGTGATGGCGACCGGCTCCGTGAACGTCACGTCGATGGGCAACACCGTCGTGAACCTCGTGTCGCTCGGCCGCACGAAGATCCGCGGCCTCGCGAACAGCGACCTGTCGTCGCCCTCGTTCCTGCGGCTCGTGTACGCGCCGTCGGTGCCGGAGCCGGGCACGCTGATGCTGCTCGGTGCTGGCGTCGCCGGTCTCGTGCTGATCGGTCGCCGCAAGCTCCAGTAATTCGGAGCGAGCAGGCCACTACAGCCTGATCCAAAGTAGAGGCGGTCACTCGCGAGGGTGGCCGCCTCTCCCTTTTTTGGGCCACGAGATTCACCGCGCATGCTGATTCGCCGCTGCGAGATCGACGGCGTGCTGCGCGATCTGCGCATCTCGGGCGAGCACATCCACGCGGTCGCGCACGGGCTGACGGCGCTTCCCGGCGAACCGGTCCACGACGCTCGCGGCGGCGCCCTGCTGCCCGGCTTGAACGATCACCACGTGCACCTCTTTGCCGCCGCGGCCGCGCTGCGCTCGGTGCGCTGTGGACCTCCGCACGTGCGCGACGCGCAGCAGCTCGAGAAGGCACTCGCAGCTGCGCCCGGTGCCAGCTGGCTGCGCGGCATCGGTTATCACGAATCCGTCGCCGGCACGCTCGATCGCAGCGCACTCGATCGCTGGCTGCCAGCGCGACCCGCGCGCATCCAGCACCGCACGGGCGCGCTCTGGCTGCTGAACAGTGCCGCGATCGCCGAGCTCGAGCTCGACGCGGGTGTCGACGCAGCGGGCATCGAACGCGACGCGGCGGGCCGCGCGACAGGCCGCTTATATCGTCTCGATGCGTGGCTCGGTGAGCGGGTCCCGCGCGAGCCCGTCTCGCTGCGCGAGCTCTCGCAAGGGCTCGCGCGCTGCGGCGTCACGGGCGTCACCGACACCGGCGCCGACAACGACGCGGCCACGTTCGCCGCGCTCTGCGAAGCGCAGCGCACGGGCGAGCTGTCGCAGCGCGTGCTGCTGATGGGCGGCGATTCGTTGCCCGACGCGCGCGGCTCGGCAGTCGCGCGCGGCGCCCTCAAGCTGCTGCTCGATGAGCGCGCGCTGCCGGAGCTCGGCGCGCTGTGTGCGCGCATCGCGGCGGCGCATGCCGCGGAGCGCGCGGTGGCGATGCACGCAGTCACGCGCGTCGAGGCGATCTTTGCGCTCGCGGCGTTCGCGGAAGCGGGCGTTCGCGCGGGCGACCGGCTCGAGCACGCCTCGGTCGCACCGCCGGAGGTCGTCGCGGCGATCCGGCGGATCGGGCTCACGGTCGTGACGCAGCCGAGCTTCATCGCCGAGCGCGGCGACCAGTACGCGACCGACGTCGATGTCGCAGATCGCCCGTGGCTCTACCGCGCGCGCGCCTTCCTTGCGGCCGGCGTTCCGCTCGCTGCGGGCAGCGACGCGCCTTACGGCGAGCCGGATCCGTGGCGCGCAATGCGCGCCGCGGTGAGCCGCCGCAGCGAGTCCGGGCGCGTGCTCGGCAGCGCCGAGGCGCTCACGCCCGAGGAAGCGCTCGCACTTTTCAGCTCCCCGCTCGAAGCCCCCGGCACCGCTTCGCCCCGGCTCGTGCCCGGAGCCCGCGCGGATCTCTGCTTGCTAAACGCGCCTTGGCTGCGCGCGCGCTGCGCGCTCTCCGGGGATCTCGTCGCCGCCACCTGGCGACGCGGCGAGCGAATCTGGGATGCGGGCCGCGACGTCGCGAACGAGCGTTCCCAAGCGCGCAGCGCGGGCGACTCACTCAGACTGGAACCCGGGAGCCGAGTTTGAAACCCGTGCGACGCGATTTCTCGTTCCCGGTACTGGCGCTCTGCTTCCTGCTCTCGGGTTTCGCTGCACTCGTCTACCAGACGGCCTGGACCCGCGAATTCGCGTTCGTGTTCGGCACCTCGGAGCTCGCGGTCGCGACCGTGCTCGCCGCCTACATGGCCGGCCTCGCGGCAGGCGCCGCGCTCGCGGGCCGGTACGCGAGCCGCGTGCGTCGGCCGGTGCTCACCTACGGGCTGCTCGAGCTCGGCGTCGCGCTCAGCGCGCTCGCGATTCCATATCTCGTGGAGGGCGCGACGGCGCTGCTGCTCGCGGTGTTCGGCGAGCAGCCGGGCCTGCCCGACGCGCGCGCCGGCGCGATCTCGCTGTTCTACCTGACGACTTCGTTCGCGATCCTGATGCTGCCGACCGTGTTCATGGGCGCGACGCTGCCGCTGCTCGTACGCCACGCCGTTCGCAGTGATGCCGAGCTCGGCCCGCGCATCGCATGGCTCTACGCGATCAACACCGTCGGCGCGGTCCTCGGCACACTCAGCACCGCGTTCGTGTTGCTCGACGCCTACGGATTGCGCGGCACGGTGTGGATCGCGGTCGCGGTGAACGCGCTCGTGTTCGTCGTGGCGGCCGTGCTCGCGCGCATCGCGCCGACGGCTGACGCAGCGGAAGCGAGTGCGGCGCCATCGCCGCCGGGGCCGCGCTTCATCCTGCTGCTGATCGCGTTCTCGGGCGTCGTCTCGTTCAGCTACGAAGTGTTATGGACGCGCCTGCTATCGCACCGACTCGGCGCGAGCGTCTACGCCTTCGCGACGATGCTCGGCAGCTTCCTGCTCGGCATCGCGCTCGGCTCTGCGCTCGCGGCGCGGCTCGCGCGCAGTGCGGAGCGCGCGCTCACCGGCTTCGCGCTCGTGCAGCTCGGCATCGCTGCGCTCTCGTTCGCAGCGTTCGCGGCGGCGGATCGACTGCCGCTCGCGCTCGGCGAGAACGTCGCGCTCGCGCCGAACGCGGCGGCAGCGTTTGCGCTGCTCTTACCTGCGGCGCTCTGCATCGGCGCGACTTATCCGCTGGCGGTGCGCATCCACGCAGGCGGCGCGGACGACGCGGGCAGCGCGAGCGCGCGCGTCTACGCCTGGAACACCGCGGGCTCGATCGCGGGCGCACTCGGCGCCGCTTATTGGGCGTTGCCCGCACTCGGCTTCACCGGCCTCGTCGGCGCGTGCGTTGCGACCAGCCTCGCGCTCGCGCTCGCGACGGCGCTGTTCGCCGAGCCGCGCCGCCGCGCCGTCGGTGTGCTCGCGTCGCTCGGCTTCGTCGCGCTCGCGCTCTTCCCGCCGCGCGAGCCCGTGCACCTGCTGCATTCGACTCCGCTCGAAGCGAAGCTCAAGATTCGGCCCGTCGTGTTCTCCGCGGTCGGCGAGAGCTCGACCGTACTCGTCACGCGCGACGAGCTCGGCCGCTATCGCATCCGTAACAATGGCTTGCCCGAGTCGCTGGTCGTCTCGAGTGAGGCCGATTTCGACCTGGGAGTCTCGGCGCGCTGGATCGGCGGGCTGCCGTCGCTCGTGAGGCCCGAGGCGAAGAGCGTCGCCGTGATCGGGCTCGGCGGTGGCCTCTCCGTCGAAGGCATCCCGCAGAGCGTCTCCGAGATCCACGTGATCGAGCTCGAGCCCGAAGTCGTGCTCGCGAATCGCGCGCTCTCCGCGCGCCGCGCGATCGACCCGCTCGCGGATCCGCGCGTCCGGCTCTACGAGAACGACGCGCGCAGCGCGCTGCTGCTCTCGAGCCTGCGCTTCGACGGTATCGTGGCGCAGGCGTCGCATCCGTGGACTGCCGGCGCGTCGCATCTCTACACGCGCGAGTTCTTCGAGCTGGTGCGCTCGCGCCTCGCGCCGGGCGGGGTGTTCGTGCAATGGATGGGCCCGCCGTTCATCGACGAGCCGCTGCTCACCTCGATCGTCGCGACCGTGCGCGCGGTGTGGCCACACGTTCGCGTGTACGAGCCGCACGGCGCGCTGCTGTTCGTGGCGTCGGACGCGCCGTTCGCACCGACTTCCGAGAGCGTGCCCAAGCTGCTCGCGCGCGACGCGGAGACGCTCGCGCGTCTCGGCGTGCTTTCGCCCGCACATGCGGATGTGTGGCTGCGCCTCGACGACGCGGACAGCGCCGCGTTCGCGGCCGGCGCGCCGGTGATTACGGACGACCGCAATCTGTTGCAGATGCGCTCGCCGCACGTGACGGGTACCGGCAGCTCGCTCGCCGAAAAGCCGTCGCAGGCGCTCGCGCGGCTCTCGCCGGCGCGTCATTTCTCGCAGGCCGCGCTGGTCGAGCGGGCCGCACGCTTCGTCGAGCAAAGCGCACCGCGGCGAGCCACGGAAGCGCTGCAGGCGCTCACGGATCCCGACGAAAAACAGGCGCTCTCCGCTGGGCTCGCGCTCGCGCTCGGTCGCCGCATCGTGGCGGAGCGTCGGCTCGCGAGCGTGCTCGCGCGCAGCCCGCAGCATGTTCGCGCGCGCGCGCTGGCGCTGCGCCACCTGCGCCGCTTTGGCGCGGTGGGCGGCCTCGATGCCGCGCTCGCAGCGGGCGAAGCGAGCGCGCTGGAGCGAGCGGTGGTCGCCGGCTTCGCGGCCACGGAGGCGCGCGATTTCGCGGCCTTGCGCGCGCTCGAGCCAACGCTCGCCGCGGCGTCCGCCACCGATCCGTTCAGCGTGGACGCGACGCTGCTCCGTGCGAGCTGGCGCGTGCACGCAGGCGACGCCGCCGAGCGCGCGCAGGCGCGTTCGCTGCTCGTCGGCCTGTTTATCGCGGCGCCCGGTTCGACCGGCGCGCGCCTCCTGCTCGCAGAGCTGGAGACGGGCGACCCGGTTCGCCGCGCCGTACCGCTGCTGCGCATCGCAGGCGACCGCGCGACGCCGCCGCTCACCGCGAGCGAAGCGGCGCAGATCGGCGCTCTCGCGCGCACGCTGCCCGCTGAAAGCGAGGAGCTCATGGGCGCGCGCGCTCGCATCCTGGCATTCCTCGATCGCGCACCCCGCGTCCCCCGGCGCTAGCTGCCCGACGCGCGTCTTCGCCCCTGGCGGCGTTGCGCTGCGCTACCGCGTTGACTTCGCTCGCCTTTGGCTCGCGGCGCGCGTCGCGTCCGGCTGGGCCTGCACGGCATGAGCCGCGACGCCTGGAAGCGCTATAGCGTCGAGGGCTCCTGGTTCTACGAGGTCGTCGAGGCTGGCTTCAAGTACAACATGACCGACATTCAGGC
>JANNKN010000544.1:0-1883 GCA_031396315.1 Deltaproteobacteria bacterium | reverse complement strand
GCGAGGGCGCCCGCCGCGATCCACCGCCAGGGGATCTCCGTGTCTTCCGCCGCGTCGGTCGCGATCGTCGGATCCGCTCCGCCGGCGTCGCCCCGCTGCGCCGCGCGCCAGCGATTCCAGCTCATCCAGAGGTCGCGCAGCGCGCGCGCCTGATGACCGCGGTCGAAGTCGACGATGTTATTGAACCACCAGAGCTCCACCGCCGAGGCGAGATCGCCGAGGGAGCTGAGACCGCGCAGGGCGTCGGCACCCGCGAGCCGCAAGTCGGCCGGGGTGGGGTCGACCGCGACCCAGCCGGAGCGGTCGAACAGCACCTCGACCCAGGCGTGGGCATCGGACTGCGACACCTCGATGAAGCCGCCGAGCGCGTTGTCGTGACCGCCGGCGTAGCCGTTCACGACGCGCGCGGGGATGCCGACGCTCCGTAACAACACCACCTGCGCACTGGCGAAGTACTCGCAGTGGCCCTCGGTGCGGTCGAGCAGGAATTGCTCCACTGGCGAGCGGTCCTCGCGCACGGGCGGCGGCGCATCGGTGTAGCGGCCGTGCTCGTGCAGCCAGCGCTCGAGCAGCGCCACGCGCTCGGCGTCGTTGCCAGCGCTGGCGGTGATCTCCGCAGCGAGCCGCGCGATGCCGGCATCGAGCGCCGGGAGCTGCAGGTAGCGCTCGGTGTCGGCGTCGCGCGGAGCGGCGCGATCGCTGGCCAGATCGTGCTCGACGTGACGCGTGACCACCTCGTAGATCACGCGTTTGTTGGCGGTGGCATAGGCGATCAGCGAGCCGTTGCCGTCGTGTGCGATGCGGCCGATGCCCCCGCGCAGCAGCGTCGGGAAGCCCGCGGCGAAGATGACGCCAGGGTCGATGCTCTCGCGCACGATGCGCTGTACGAGGCGGTCGCCGCGGCGTGGCCCTCCCAGGTCGATGCCGATCTCCGCGTCGCCGTACACCGGCACAGGCGCCGCCGGGCTCACGCTCCAGCGGCGGCCATCGAAGTGATCGAAGGCGAGCCCGCGCCAATAGCGCTCCGCGGCGCCGAGTGCGCTGCCCTCGGTCGTCTCGATGCGCAGCGCGATGCTGGCGTCTTGGCGGATGCGCCCGATGTCGCCGAGCTCGACGCGGTCGGAGAAGCCGGCGCTCGCGCCGCCGCCGCCGAAGCTGCGGTCGAAGATCGCGCCCGAACGGATACGCGGGAGCACTGGGAAGAGCAGCGCGGAAAACGCGACCGAGGCGAGGCTCGCGAGCAGCGTCGTGCGCCAGAGGCCGGTCGTGAGCGCGCGCTGCGCAGCGCCGAGCTCGCCGGCCTCGAGTGCCTCCGCACGCAGCGTGTGGACGACCAGCGTCCACACGCAACACACCGTGAACACGACGAGCAACAGGGGAAACCACGCGCTGTCGGTGAGGTTCGCGGCCATCGTGACTTGGAAGACCGCGAGCGCGACGAGCAGGAACTCCGAGCGGCGCGGCCGCGCGTCGAGCAACTGCAGGGCTTGCGCGAGCACCGCGAAGTGCGCCAGCGCGACGATCGCCAGCGCGCCGCGCAGCCAGAGCGCCGCAGCGACCCCGAGGCACGCCATCAGCAGCGGGTTCAGCACCCACGCGTTCGCGCGCCAGCCGGCGTGGTCCTCGCCGCGTAGCGCGACATAGCCGAGCGCGAGGGCTGCGAGCGCGAGCGCCCACGGCGCGATCTGCCCGGTGATGGCGAGCGTGCCGGTCGCGATCGCGACCATCAGCACCGCCGTGCGGGGGCGCGGCAGCGCGACGGCGGTGCGGAACTCGAGGCGGCTCACGCGGCAGCCACGGCCGCGTCGGGCTCGAGCGTCGCGAGGAAGGCGAGCAGCAGCGCGCGCTGGCGCGCGCCGTCGCCGGGCAGGAACACGGCGCGG
>JANNKN010000537.1:0-7850 GCA_031396315.1 Deltaproteobacteria bacterium | reverse complement strand
GAAATAAATAAGATAAATTAACAGGATGGGCAAAAACAAAGATATTGTAATTCTTGGGATTGAATCTTCATGCGACGATACATCAGCATCACGCAAGGCGCAGCAACGCCAGAAGATCCTCGACGCTGCGCGTCAGGTCTTCTTCCGCGACGGCTTCGTCGCCGCGAACCTCGACGAAGTCGCGGCGATCGCAGGCGTCGCGAAGGGCACGCTCTATCGCTACTTCGCGAACAAGGCGGATCTTTATGTCGCGCTGCTCGCCGACAACGGCGATGTGTTCGTCGAGAAGATGCGCGAGGTCGCCGAGACGCCTGGCACCGCGATCGACCGAATCCGCGGGCTCGGCAGGTTCTATTTCGGCCACTGGACGAAGAACCGCGACTACTTCCAAATCTTCTGGGCGCTCGATAACCAGGGGCTGATCGGCGTCTTGCCGCCGACCCTCGTCGGCCAAGTGACGGCGCTCTGGGAGAGCAGCCTGCGCATCCTCTCGGACGTGATCGAGGATGGCATCTCGGCGGGCGAATTTGCGCCCTGCGACGCGTGGGAAGTGGCGAACTTGTTGTGGACCGTCTCGAACGGCCTGATTCAGACCGAGCACGTCGTGCCGCGCAAAGAGCTGCGCCACAAGCCGCTCGAGGTGATGTTCGAGGACAGCTTGGAGCTGTTTTTGCGGGGCCTTGCGAAGGCTTGAGGGTGTCTTCGCGGGGGGAGCTCGTGGCGGGCGCCGCGCTTTGCGGGGGGCCGGGGGCTGCGGAGCGGAATCGCTCACTCGGCCCTTGGTGGGATCGTCGGTTGTGGAGACGGGCCGCGATGCGCGGCGCTTCGCGCGCGCATTGTCGCGGGGCCTCGCTCCGCATGATTTCCGCTCCGCAGCCCCCGGCCCCCCGCAAAGCGCTCCTCGGGGTCGGAGCGGCTTGTTAGTTGAGGGGAGGCGGTTCCAGGGCGGCGTCGAGCCGCCCTGGAACCGTTGCATTCGCGAAGCGAGTCACGAGCTTGTGGATGGGCGCGAGTTCTGACGACCCGCGCGCTCAGCCAAGCTACGGTCCTCGCGTGCCTCGGTTAATCGTCATCGATGCTGCCAACGCGCTTTACCGCGCGTTTTTTGCGCTGCCGCCGCTGCGGAGTCCGAGCGGGGCGCCGACGGGGGCGGTGCTCGGTTTTGCGAACATGCTGCGCAAGCTCGTGCGCGAGGAGAAGCCCGATGCGATCGCGGTCGCGATGGATCCGCGCGGCGGGAGCTTCCGGCGCGAGCTGTTCCCCGCGTACAAGGCGAACCGCGACGCGCAGCCCGAGGATCTCACCGCGCAGCTTCCCGTCGCGCGCGAGCTGATCGATGCGTGGAAGCTCGCGGTGCTCGAGGTGCCGGGCTTCGAGGCCGACGACGTGATCGCGACGCTGGCGCGCACGGCGCCAGCGGGCTGGGAAGTGCTGATCGTGTCGTCGGACAAGGACCTCATGCAGCTCGTCGGCGGCCGCGTCGCGCTGCTCGATTCGATGAAAGACAAGCGCATCGGCCCCGCCGAAGTCGCGCAGCGCTTCGGTGTTCTGCCTGACAAGTTGCTCGATGTGCGCGCGCTCGTGGGCGATCCGTCCGACAACATTCCGGGCGTGAAAGGCATCGGCGAGAAGGGCGCGGCGGCGCTGATCACCGAGTACGGAACGCTCGAGAATTTGCTCGAGCACGCGGCCGACGTGAAGGCGAAGAAGGCGCGCGAGGCGCTGCTCGCCCAGGCGGACATGGCGCGGCTCTCGAAGCGGCTCGCGACGCTGCGCGACGACGTGCCGCTCCCGCTGGGAGTCGACGCGCTCGCGCCCCACGCGCCAGATCGGGAGGCGCTGCGCGAGCTGTACAAGCGCCTCGGCTTCGTGAGGCTCGTGGAGGAGCTCGACGCGGGCGAACCGAGCGACGCTACGGCTGGAGCTCGCACGAGCGCTGTGCGAACCGACGCTGCGGCGGGTGCAGTTGTTGGGGCGAGCCCTGCGCTGCCGATCGCGAGCGCAGCGCCCGAGGTCGGGTGCGAGGTGCTGCGCGACGTCGAAGCGCTGCGCGCCGCGGTGCGGGCGCTCGCGAACGCGGATCCGCTCGCAGTGGTGCTCGTCGGCGACGACGAGCCCGGCGGGCTCCCGAGCGTGCCGGCGGGCATCGCGCTCGCGGGCGACGCCGCGCGCGCGTTCTACCTGCCGCTCGCACACGATCTGCTCGGCGGCGCACAGCTCGCGTTCAGCGAGGCGAGCGCGGAGCTGTTCGCGCTGTTCGCAGGGCCTGCGGCGCGCCCGTGGCTCGCGCTCGATACGAAGCGCGTGCAGTCGCTGCTCGCCGAAGCCGGCTGCGAGGCGAAGCTGCCCGCGCTCGATATCCAGCTGGCCGCCTTCCTCGTCGATCCGGCGGGCTCGAGCACCGTGCCCGCACTCGCCCAGCAGTTGTTGGGGCGCGAGCTGCGCGCGTTCGAGGATCTCACCGGCCGGGGCGCGAAGGCGCGCGCGGCGAGCGCGCTCAGCGCCGAAGAGGCCGGCGCGTGGGCGGCGCAACAAGCCAGCGCGCTGCTCGCGCTCGCAGCGCCGCTCGCACAGCGCATCTTCGCTGACGAGCTCGAGCCGCTGCTGCGCGATGTCGAGCTTCCTCTGACAGCCGTGCTCTCCGCGATGGAGCGCGCCGGCGTGCGCGTCGACGAGCTGAAGCTCGCGGCGCTCTCGCAGCAATACGAGCGCGACCTCGTGCGCATCGAGGGCGAGATCTACGCGCTCGCCGGTGAGCGCTTCCAAATCAATTCGCCGAGGCAGCTCGCGGTCGTGCTGTTCGAAAAGCTGAAGCTGCCCGCGGTGAAGAAGACCAAGACGGGGCTCTCGACCGACGAGAGCGTGCTCGAGCAGCTCTCCGAGCAGCACGCGCTGCCCGCCTCGATCCTCGCGTATCGCAGGCTCGCGAAGCTGAAGAGCACGTATGTCGACGCGCTGCCGCCACTCGTGAACGCGAAGACGGGCCGCATTCATCCGACGTTCAACCAAATCGGCGCGGCGACGGGGCGGCTCTCGTCGACGCATCCGAACGTGCAGAACATTCCGATTCGCAGCGAAGAGGGCGTGCGCATTCGCGAGGCGTTCGTGCCGGCGGAGGGCATGCGCCTGTTGTCCGCGGACTACTCACAAGTCGAGCTGCGCATCGTCGCGCACTACTCCGGCGACGAGAGCCTGATCGATGCGTTTGCGAAGGGCGAAGACGTGCACCGCCGTACCGCGGCGGAAGTCAACGCGATCGAGCCTGCCGACGTCAGCGCGGACCAGCGCGCCCACGCGAAGGCGATCAACTTCGGCATCATCTACGGCTCGTCGGCGTTCGGCATCGCCAACCAGTTAGGGATCGCCCAGGCCGAGGCGCAGGCGACCATCGACCGCTACTTCGCGCGCTACCGCGGCGTGCGGCGCTTCCTCGACGAGACGATCGCCGCGGCTGGCGAGGCGGGCTTCGTGCGCACGCTGCTCGGGCGCCGGCGCTACTTGCCGGATCTGCGCTCGCGCAATCGCGCGCTGCGCCAGGCGGCCGAGCGCATGGCGGTGAACACGGTGATCCAAGGCACCGCTGCGGATCTCATCAAGAAGGCGATGGTCGAGGTGCAGAACGCGCTGCGCGATGCGGGCTTGCGCGCGCGCATGCTGCTGCAGGTGCACGACGAGCTCGTGTTCGAGGCGCCCGAGGCAGAGTTGCCCGCGCTCGCGACGCTCGTGAAATCGCGCATGGAGGGCGTCTACGCACTCGCGGTGCCCCTCGTCGCGGACGTGGGCACCGGCAAGAACTGGCGAGAAGCGCACTGATGCGGCAGCGAATGCGCAACAACGCGTGGGGGGCCGGCTCGTATGGCCCAGGGCGCGAATACGCCGCCGCGCTTCCGCGTCTGATCGCACGGAAACCGGAGAACGAGGCGTGCCGATGCCAACTCGCGCGGGGCGCGCGATGACGACGATCGCGGGCCCCACCGATGACGAGGTGATCGACGCGATCCAAGGCGGCGACCGGAATGCGTTCCGCGTGCTGGTCGAGCGTTACCAGGCACGGGCCCACCGGCTCGCGCTCCGGATTCTGCGCGACGACGACGCCGCACGCGACGCCGTCCAGGAAGCGTTCGTGAAGGCCTTCAACAACCTCGCCAAATTCGAGCGCCGTTCGGCGTTCTTCACCTGGCTCTACCGCCTGGTGAAGAATCAGTGCCTCGACATGCTGCGGCGCGACCGCTCGAGCCGCGTGGTCGATTGGGAAGAGGGCACGCTCGCCGAGGCCGAGGCCTCTGCCGACGCGACCCCCGAGGTAGACGGCGTTTCCTTCGCGCCGGCCACCGAGCTGCAACGCAAGCAGCTGCGCGAGAAGATCGACGCCGCCATCGCGAAGCTGCCCGAAGGCGCGCGCGAGACGCTAGTGCTGCGCGAGGTCGAGGGCCTCTCGTACCAGGAGATCTCCGAGGCGCAGGGCATCCCGAAGGGCACCGTGATGAGCCGGCTCTTCTATGCGCGCAAGCAGATGCAGAAGCTGCTGATTGAATCCGGGGCGGTGGACGCTGCGTCAGTAGGCATGAACCCCATGGATCCGGCAGGAGAGCGCGAAGAATGAGCGAACGACTCGTCAAAGACCTCCACGCCTACCACGACGGGGAGCTGGGGGGCCTGCGCCGATGGTGGATCGAGCGCCGCATCGCGGCGAGCCCCGCCGCGCAGGCCGAGCTCGCGCACATCCGCGAGCTGGGTGCCGCGCTGCGCACGCAAGCGGAGCAGATCCCCACGCCCGATCTTTGGAGCGCGATCGTGCTGCAACTGCCGCCCGCGGTCCCGGCAGCGCAGCCTGCACGCGAGCGCGACGGATTCGGCTTCACGCTGCCGAAATGGGCAGGCGCGCTGGTGGCGGCGGGTGCGGTGGCCGTCGCGGTGTACGTGATGCCGGGCGGCGGGCCGGGCCCGGTAACGGCCGCGGCTCGCGAGTCCGCTGTGCAGCTCCTCGACACGGGTCGGCGGCCCGCGGTGATCCTTCAAGATGACACGGAGGCGACGATCATCCTGCTGCTGCCGAAGCAGAAGATCGACGCCGGGAGGCTGAGCGATGTGGTGGGTTGAAGCGATGCGAGGCGTGATCGCAGGCGTATGCGCGCTAGCGCTCGGAGTCGGCGCCGCAGGTGCCGCAGCGCAGGATCAGTTCGCGCAGCCGGCGGCGGCGCCGACGACCGCGCGCAAGGCGCCCGCGCGCTTCGAGGTGACCGTGCTGCGCGCCACGCTCGCGAAGGGTGTGATCGACCCGCAGGCGGAGCGCCTGCACAAGCTGCTGGCGAAACGCGGCCTCGCTTACGGCACGCTGCGCGTCGTCGCGCACCAGCGAGACGCGCTGGCGCTCGGCGAGATCGGCGCCGTGATGACGCCGAATGGCAAGGCCTACCGCTTCCGGCCGCTCGATCGCGGTGACACCGGCTTCTTGGTTGCAGTCGATTGGGGCTCGACGCGCGGCGATTTCCGCATGGAGCCCGGCGTGCCGCTGATCCTCGGCGGCCAGCCCAAGGACGGCGGGCAGCTCTGGGTGGTCCTCGAGCTGCGCTAGGGGCTGAGCTTCTTCGCGCTTTGGTGCCGTGCTTTTCTCCTTTTTTACTTCGCTGCGGCGTCGAGGACTCCGCCTTCGCTGCGCGCTTCGCTTGCGGAGCTTGCTGCGCGCACGGAGGACGGGGGGGTCGAGGTCGTTCTGGCAGCTGCTGCGCCGCGTCGGGCAGCGAGGCTTTCGGGCGCTATCTAGAAATCGTTGGTTCGAGCGCGAGTTTGCTTCGCCGCCTGGGTGTTAGGGCTGAATGCGCTGCGCCCGCCACGCGCTGCTCGGGAGCTTGCGCGTCCAGAGGGCGCGATCGTGGAGGCGGCCGGGGCGGCTGTGCCAGAGCTCGACGCGGTTGGCGTGGATGCGGTAGCCGCCCCAGTGCGGCGGGCGCGGCACTGCGGCATCGGTGTCGCCCTCGCGAAGCCCGAAGCGTGCGGCGCAGCGGGCGTACGCGGCCTCGAGCTCCGCGCGCGAAGGGACGGGTTCACTCTGCGCACTCGCCCAGGCGCCGATGCGCGAATCGAGCGGACGCGTCGCGAAGTACGCGTCGGCCTCCGCGTCGCTCACGTCGCTCACGCGGCCCGCGATGCGCATCTGCCGCTGCTGCGGGCCGAACAGGAACGCGGCCGAGGCCTCGGCGTTCGCGCGCAGCGCGCGCCCCTTCGGACTGAGCTTGTTGGTGTAGAAGGCGAGGCTGCCAGTCTCGGGTTCGAGCGCCTTGCACAGCACGAAGCGCACGTCGGGGTGTCCCGCCGCATCGACGGTCGCGAGCGCGATCGCGTGCGGGTCGGGCTGGAGGCGCGCCGCGAACGCCTCACTCAGCCACGCGCTTGCGATCGGGAACGGGTCCGCGGGCAACGGATCGTCGGAGAGCCACGGGTCGGGCCAGTCGCGCATGCCGCGCGAACGTAGCCGCGCCGCGCGTGTGCCATCGTGCGCGTCGTGATTGTGGCTGTGATTTGCGAATCGAGGAGGCTCCCATGCGCTTCGGAATTTTCTACGAACACCAACTGCCGCGGCCGTGGACCGAGGGGCTCGAGCACAAGCTCTTCCAGGATGCGCTCACGCAGGTGGAGCTCGCCGACCGCCTCGGCTTCGATTATGCGTGGGAGGTCGAGCACCACTTCCTCGAGGAGTACAGCCACTCTTCCGCACCGGAGGTGTTCCTCGCGGCGTGCTCGCAGCGCACGAAGCAGATCCGGCTCGGCCACGGCATCGTGCTGATGCCGCCGGGCTACAGCCATCCCGCGAAGATCGCCTCGCGCATCGCGACCCTCGACCTCGTTTCGAACGGGCGCGTCGAATTCGGCACCGGCGAATCGGCTTCGCGGCTCGAGCTCGAAGGTTTCGGCGTCGACGTCACGCAGAAAAAGGCGATGTGGCGCGAGACCACCGAGCAGGTCTGCAACATGCTCGCGATGGATCCCTACCCCGGTCATCAGGGAAAATACTTCTCGATGCCGGCGCGCAACGTCGTGCCGAAGCCGCTGCAGAAGCCGCATCCGCCGCTGTGGGTCGCGTGCTCGAATCGCAACACGATTCTGGAGGCGGCGCGGCTCGGTATCGGCGCGCTCACGTTCGCGTTCATCAGCGACGACGAGGCGCGCCAGTGGGTGCACGATTACTACGAGACGTTCAAGCGCGAGTGCGTGCCCATCGGCCACGCCGTCAATCCGAGCATCGCGATGGTCACGGGCTTTTCGTGTCACGCCGATGCCGCCGAGGCCATGCGTCGCGGCGCCGACGGATTCCGCTTCTTCCAGTTCGCCCTCGGCCACCATTACAGCTTCGGCACGCACACGCCCGGGCGCACGAATATCTGGAACAAGTACGTCGCGGTGCGCGATGCCCTCGGCACGGAGATGCTGGGAGGCGGCGCCGGCTGCAT
Organism: Deltaproteobacteria bacterium; assembly: GCA_031396315.1. GTDB lineage: Bacteria > Myxococcota_A > UBA9160 > UBA9160 > UBA6930 > VGRF01. Next base: position 402 of record JANNKN010000537.1, on the reverse strand, counting down.
CGGCGCGCCCGAAGATCTGAGAACGACGCTCCGGACGTTTCAGGACGCGGGCGTCGACCAGACCATCTTCATCCAGCAGGGCGGCAAGAACCGGCACGAGGACATCTGCGAATCGCTCGAGCTGTTCGCCGCAGCCGTGATGCCGGAGTTCCATGACGCGGAGGCCGAGCGACACGCGCGGAAGATGGCCGATCTCGCCCCGCACATCAAGGCGGCGTTCGCGCGCAAGGACCGCCTGAAGGCGCTCGCCGACGACGAGATCCCGAGCTATCCCGCCTACGGCCTCACCGTCGCCGAGCCCGATCCCGCCGCGCTGCCCGAGGCCAACCGCCGCCGCCGCGACGTCATGCAGCGCATGCGCAGGATCATGGAGGAGACGCGGTGAAGGCCGTCCTCGTCACC
>JANNKN010000488.1:0-6842 GCA_031396315.1 Deltaproteobacteria bacterium | reverse complement strand
GAAGCTCATCGATGCGCTCGCGCGCCTCGGCGTCGCGCAGAACACCCTCGTGCTGATCACCAGCGACAACGGCCCGTGGTATCAGGGCAGCGCGGGAGGCATGCGGGGGCGCAAGAACGATGCGTTCGAAGGCGGCATGCGCGTGCCGTTCATCGCGTCGTGGCCGGGCCGCGTCGCGCAGCAGCGCGTCGCGACGCCCGTCGCAGGCGTCGATGTGTTCCCGACGCTGCTCGCGCTCGCGGGGGTGCCCTTGCCGCGCGATCGCGCGATCGACGGCAACGACATCTCGGCCGCACTGCTCGCGGGTGCGGAGCTGCCCCAGCGGCCAATTTATTACTACTCGGACCGTGAACTGCAGGCCATTCGCCTCGGCGCGTGGAAGCTCCACACACGCCACGGCGTCTACGGCGGCGCACCATGGTCGTTCCCGCTGGCGCCGCTCGCGCGGCAGGGCCCGTGGCTGTTCAATCTCACGCGTGATCCCGACGAGGCGTACGACGTCCACGAGAAGTTCGCGGCGGAGTTCGCGCGGTTGATTGCGTTACGTGAGGCGTGGGAGCGCGAGGTCGAGCAGAATCCGCGCGGGTGGAGCGAGCGCTGACGCCGCGAGGCGCGCGCAGGAGGGCGAAGATGATTCGAGGCAGCTGCTTGTGCGGTGCGGTCGAGTTCAGCGTCGACGGCGAGCTGACCCCCATTCAGCTCTGTCACGCCACGCGCTGTCGCAAGGCGACCGGCGGCGCCTATGCACCCGAGTTGCTCGCAGCGGCGAGCACGCTGCATTGGCTGCGCGGCGGCGAGTACGTCGCGATTTATCAGGCGCCGCTGCTACGGGATCCGCCAGCGTACCGGCGTGCGTTCTGCATGACCTGCGGTTCGCCGCTGCCGGTCGAGATCCTGGGCACGCCCTACGTGCTGCTCAATCCTGGCGTGCTCGACGACGACCCGGGCTCGCGGCCGTTTCGGCATGCCTTCACCGCGCAGAAGGCCAGCTGGTACGAGCTCACGGACGAGCTGCCGAGCTTCCCGGCGCAACCGCCGCCGCCGGCCGCGCGGACGCGTTGACTGCATCGCCCAGGACGCGGAATCATGCGCAAGCCCAGAAGACCGGAAGCGAGCGCCCTCCGCGGCGCCAAGGAGCCCGCATGAAGATCGGCGCCGTGTTTCCCACCTGCGAGATCGGCAGCGACCCGATCGCGATCCGCGATTTCGCGCAAGCCGCAGAGCAGCTCGGCTACTCGCACCTGATCACCTACGACCACGTGCTCGGCGCCGTGCACGCGGGCCGCGACCCGAAGCTGACGGGCCCATACAACGAGCACAACGCGTTCCACGAGCCGTTCGTGCTGTTCGGCTACCTCGCGGCGCTCACGAAGAGCCTCGAGCTGGTGACGGGCGTAATCATTCTTCCGCAGCGGCAGACCGCGCTGGTCGCGAAGCAATGCGCGGAAATCGCGCTGCTCTCGGGAAATCGCTTCAAGCTCGGCGTCGGTACGGGCTGGAATCACGTCGAGTACGAGGCGCTGAACGAGTCGTTTGCCACGCGCGGCAAGCGCCTCGACGAGCAGGTCGCCCTGTTGCGAAAATTGTGGACGACGCCCGTGCTCGATTTCGAAGGGCGCTACCACCGCGTCGACCGCGCGGGCATCCTGCCGCTGCCGACGAAGCCAATCCCGATTTGGTTCGGCGGCTTCTCGGCCCCGGCGATCCAGCGCGCGGCGAAGACCGGCGACGGCTTCTTGTTTGGCGCGGCGAACGCCGTGATGCTGAACTTCTGCGGCCAGCTGCGTGAGGCGCTCGCGAAGACCGGCCGTGCGGCGGGCTTCGAGATCGACACGATCGCCGGCTTCGGCGAAGGGCCCGAAGCGTGGCGCAAGGCCGCCGAGACCTGGAAGCAGGCGGGCGCGACGCATTTCTCGATGCGCGCGATGAGCACGGGGGCATCGCTGATCGGCGACAAAGACCCGGGCTTCAAGACGCCGCAGCAGCACATTGATGCGTTGGCGAAGTTCATTGAGGTGGTGCGGGATGTGTAAGCGGGGACTTGGAGGTTCGAGGCGGCGCAGGGGCAGGGCAGCTCGCTGCGGCTCGGCGCTCGGCCGCTGCGCGTGATGGCTGGGTGTTATGGGGCGCGGCGGTAGGCAGACGCACCGAGGTGTTTCTTGGCTTGGGGGCGGCCTGCGCTTGGCCTCGCCTTCGCGACTGCCCCGCCCCTGCGCCGGCGGGCGCCGTGCAGCGGGGGACCTGTGGCTGTCTTGGGAAGAGAGAAGAAGCGAAACGCGGGCGCTGTCGCTTCGTTCGATCGTTGAGGTTCGCGCGGCGTAGAGTGAGGCGGTTGTGAGGTGACTTCTGCGAGTGAGGGGCGCGATCGGCGTGTGGCGCGTGTTCTTTGCGTCGCTCGCGGTGAGTTTGCTGCTGGCGGTTTGGCTTTGGGATTTGCAGCGGCGATCGGGTGAGGGTGCGCTCGAGATTTTTGGACGGCTGTTCGTGTACGGCGACGCGCCTGTTGCGTGGGCGTTTCCGTTTCTGCTCGCGCTGGCTTGCTGGCCCGCACTCCAGCGCTTCGCGCTTCGCGTCGCGCGCTGGATTGGCGAGCACCCGAACGCCACGGCGTTTGCGAGCTTCGTCGGCTTCGCGTGGCTGGCCCGCTTCGTTTATCAGGCGTATCCGCTGTCGCTCGACGAGTATGCCGCCGTGTTCCAGGGCGAGCTGTTCGCGGCGGGCCGCGTCACCGCGACGGTGCCCGCGGGCTTGCTCGACTTCGTCGTACCGCGCGATCAGCAGATGTTCTTCTTCAGCGTGTCGCACGCGAGCGGCGAGATCGCTTCGGGCTACTGGCCCGGCTTCGCGCTGCTGCTCGCGCCCTTCATGGCGCTCGGCGCACCGTGGCTGCTGAATCCGCTGATCGGCGCCGCCACGCTGCGGCTCGCGCATCATGCTGCACTCGCGCAGTTCGCATCCCGCGAGCTCGCCGGTCTGTGCGTGCTGATCCTGCTCGGCTCCGCGGCGGTCACGATCAACGCGGCAGCGTTCTACGCGATGCCCGCGCATCTGTTGTTGAACCTCGCGTTCGCCGTGCTGCTCTCCGAGCCGACGCCGCGGCGTGCATTCGCCGCGGGCGTGTGCGGCTCGCTGGCACTCACGCTGCACAATCCGTTTCCGCACGTGCTCTTCGCGGCACCGTGGAGCGTGTGGCTCCTGCTGCGCACGGATCGCGCGCGCACGTTGCCCGCGCTCGCGGCGGGCTACTTGCCGCTCGCGCTGCTGCTCGGCGCCGGCTGGAGCGCGCTGCTGGCACGCGAGCTCGGTGATGCGGCGGGAACGGCGTCGCGCACGACGGAGCTGAGCGCGTTCTTCAGCGCACCGAACGCCGCCATCGTCGCGGCGCGCGTCGTCGGGTTCGCGAAGCTTTGGCTGTGGGCGGCGCCCGGCGCGCTCGTGCTCGCGGTGTCGGGCCTCCGCGCCGCTGCGAGCGACGTGCGCCTCGCGCTCTGGGCGGCGTCGGCAGCGCTCACTGCGCTCGGATATTTCTTCGTGCCCTTCGACCAAGGCCACGGCTGGGGCTACCGCTACTTCCACTCGGCGTGGATGGCGATCCCCCTGCTCGCCTGCGCGGCGATCCCGGCGCGCGGCGAGAACGAGGCGGCGAAGTCAATCGCGGGCTTCGCCGCGGCGTGTGCGCTCGTGAGCGCGATCGCGCTCACCCCGCTGCGCGCGCAGCAGGTTCACGCGTTCATCGAGCGCCATCTCGCGCAGTTGCCGCGTGCCGAACACGGAACCGCCGAGCTCGTGTTCGTGAACACCGCCGCGGGCGATTACACGATCGATCTCGTGCAGAACGACGCGCGCTTCGAGCGAATGCCGCTGATCGCGGAGAGCCTCGGGGCCGCGGCGAACGCGGAGCTACGACGCAGGCATTTCCCGGAGCTGGTGCTGCTGGCCTCGGACGCGCGCGGCGAGGTGTGGGGACGGCACTGAGCTTGCGCGTGAGGGGTGATCCGCTCGATGCTGCACTGCGCCAAACCGCGCGGCACTCTGCGGCGCGAAGGAGATGGCGATGGCCGACAACACGCAGATCCTGTTGATGGAGCGCCCGCGCGGGCCGCTCGCGGAGTCGCACTTCGCGACGCGCAGCGCGCCGATTCCCACGCCCGCGGATGGACAAGTGCTCGTGCGCACCGTGCTGCTCTCGCTCGACGCCGCGAATCGCGCCTGGATGCAGGGTGCGACGTATCGCGCCGCGCTGAACGCCGGGGAGTTGATGAGCGGCTACGGGCTCGGTGAGGTGGTCGAGTCGCGCTCGCCGAAGTTCGCTCGCGGCGACGTCGTGATGGGCGAGCTCGGCTGGCAGGAGTGGGCAATCGGGGACGCGAAAGGCTTCGCGCGCGCGAGCGCGCACCGGCCGCTCTCGCATCAGCTCTCGGTGTTAGGCGTCACGGGCAAGACCGCCTATCACGGCCTGCTGAACGTGCCCGGCATCGCTGCGGGCGAGACGCTGCTCGTCTCCGCCGCGGGTGGCGCGGTAGGGTCGATCGTCGGGCAGATCGGGAAAATCAAAGGCGCGCGCGTCGTCGGCGTCGCCGGCGGCCGTGAGAAGTGCGATTGGATCGTTCGCGAGCTCGGCTTCGACGCGTGCATCGACTACAAGCACGACGACGTCGCCGTGGCGCTGAAGCGCGCGGCGCCCGAAGGCATCGACGTCTACTTCGACAACACGGGCGGCCCGATCTTGCAGGCCGCGCTGTTCGCGATGAAGCTGCGCGGCCGCATCTCGTGCTGTGGCGCCGTCTCGCAATACGACGTCGCGGCGCCGAGGAGCCCCGCCGGCGTGCCCGGCCTGCTCGTCGTGAAGCGGCTGCGCATGGAGGGCTTCATCGTGATGGACTTCGCACACAAGGACGCCGATGCCGAGCGCGACCTCTCGGCGTGGACCAAGAGCGGACAGCTCAAAGTGTTCGAGGACATCCTCGACGGGCTCGAGAACGCGCCGCGCGGACTGATCGGGTTGCTCGCGGGCGCGAATCGCGGCAAACGCATGATCCGCGTCTCGGCGGATCCGGCCTGAGCAATTAGGGAGCAGCGCGCTCAGCTGCGCGCGAGCACCTTCGCCGCCGCCGCCGCGACGACCGTGCCCTCGAAGAATTTCGCGTTCGTGCCGCCAAACAGGCGCACCACGTTTTCGAACGCGAACTGCTGGAAGCCGGCTTCGTCGACGAGCCCGTGTTCGACGAGCTCGAAGGCTTCGGGCAGCACGCCGCGGAAGTCCGGTACGTCCCAGTGCCCGATGTCGCTCGCGAACATCGCGTTCAGGCGCGCGCCCTGCGGGTTGACGCGCGTATCGAAAGCGAAGGCGTTGGTCGGGTCGTCGGCCTCGCAGCCAAAAAAATACTGGCCCGTGAAGACGTCGCGCACGTCCTCGGCGCGGGTGATGCCCGAGGGCGCGAACTCGTCGAGGAGCTCGCGGTTCTCGCCGGGATCGGAGAGGAAGCCGAGCGCTTCGTCGAGGCGTCCTGCGCGCTCGCGGAACGCGGCCGGCGCGTCGCGCTCGATCAATCGCAGCATCTCCGCGCGGTCGAGGAGTGCCGGATCGTAGTGCGCGATCGCGTCGCGGTTGCGCTTCTCGAAGTGACCGAGGATGTCGGCGTAGAGGGTACAGCCCCAGGCGACGCCACCTTCGAGGAACGCGAAGCGCAGCTCAGGGAAGCGCCGCGGCACGCCGCCGAAGAAGAGCGAGCGCGCGATCGCCTCGTTGCCCGCGGCGAAGTTGCCGACGTGATTCGCGACATAACTGGTCGGCGAGTTGCGCGAGCCGAAGCCGATGCCCGTCGAGTGGAACGTCGGCGAGACGCCGAGCTCTACGCAGCGGCGCCAGAGCGGGTCGTAGTCGTGGGCGCTGTCGAGGCCGAGGCCGTCCACCCAGCGCGCGGCGCGCACACCCTCGTGCCCCGGCACGGGCCGCAGCACGAGCCCGCCGAACAGAAAGCCGCGCAGGCCGAGCGTCTGCGTCGCGTACTCGAGCTCTTCGATGGCTTCCTGCGGCGTGAAGGTCGGAATGATTCCGACCGGCAGCAGCTTGTCGCGGTGCGGCCCGTAACACTCGGCGTAGTATCGGTTGCAGGCGCGCGCGAGCGCGCGGCGCAGCTCGTCGTCATCGAGCGCCATCGGCACGAGGCCGAGCGTCGGGTAGAGGATCGCGACGTCGAGGCCGATCTCCTCCATGCGGTCGTAGAGCAGCTTCGGGATCGTCGCAGTCGCGCGGTCCAAGGTGTTACGGGTAGGCAGTCCCCACCAGCCGTGGCGCGCGAGCCCGAGCGAACGCTTCGTCTTCACGTCGAGCGTGCGCAGGAGTGCGGAGCCTCTCGTCACGGTGTCGAAGCGCGTTGCAACGCCCTCGCCCGCGATCTCCGCCACGAAGTCGCGCACGAGCGGAACGAACTCGAGCAGATGCCCGTCCGCATCCACCACCGGATGCGTGAGCCGAGCGCGAATCTGCGCAGTGTTCATCGCGCGCCTCCGTGACACCCGATGCTGCGCGAGCGCCCCGCGCGTCGCCAGCGCCGTCCCCCCACCGCGCATCCCCGCCGTCATGAGCGACCTCAGCGCACGCAACGCGGGCATCCGCGGCTCAACACCGCGGCTGCCCGCGCCCCTCCCCAATAAGTGTGTGACGCCCCTCCGACCCGAGGAGCGCATTGCGGGGGCCGGGGGGCTGCGGAGCGGAAATCAAGCGGAGCGAGGCCCCAACGGAACGTCCGCCCGAAGCTCCGCGCACCGGACTCACCCCGCACGCCGCAACCGCCAAGGGCCGAGTGAGCCATTCCGCGCAGCAGCCCCCGGCCCCCCGC
>JANNKN010000440.1:0-1065 GCA_031396315.1 Deltaproteobacteria bacterium | reverse complement strand
AGCGCGGGGGGGATCGAGGCGGGATTGCGCTCCATCTCCGCAATCTAGCCGCTCGTGCCTCGCACGTCCGATCCTCGCAGCGGCTTTCTCCGTGATAGCTTGCGCGCATGGTGCCCACACCCGAACGCGACCTCACGCAGGACGACCCGCTCGAGGACTTCGACGCGCGCGAGCTCGGGTTCCTCGGCACGACGAAGACCGTGTTCGTCTCGGGCAAGGGGCCCGCGGTGATCGTGATGGCCGAGATGCCGGGCATCTACCCGCACGTCTCGCGCTTCGCGCGCTGGGTGCGCGACGCGGGCTTCACGGTCTGGATGCCGCGACTGTTCGGCGACCCCGGCCGCGCCATCTCGATCCCGCGCGGGCTCGGCACGATGCTGCGCGCATGCGTCAGCCGCGAGTTCCGCGCCTTCGCGGCGAACGAGTCGAGCCCGGTGATCGACTGGCTGCGCGCGCTCGCGGCGCACGCGCATCCGCTCTGCGGCGGGCGCGGCGTCGGCGCGATCGGCATGTGCTTCACGGGAAACTTCGCGCTCTCGATGATGCTCGAGCCGGCGATGCTCGCGCCGGTGCTCTCGCAGCCGTCGCTGCCGATGTTCCAGGCCGGCGGCATGCACATCGCGCCCGACGAGCTGGCCGCGGTGAAGGCGCGCATGGAGCGCGAGGACCTGACCGTGCTCGCTTACCGCTTCGAAGGCGACTCGTTCTGCAAGGGCGAGCGCTTCGCCGCGTATCAGGCCGCGCTCGGCGACCGCTTCGTCGGCCGCGTGCTGCCGGACGCGGCCGCGAACCGCGAAGGCATCGGCGCCCGGATGAAGCCGCACAGCGTGGTCACGGCGCACCTGATCGACAGCAAAGGCGAGCCCACGCGAGAGGCGCTCGACGAGATCCTCGGCTTCTTCCGGCAGCGCCTGGCCGGCTAGTGGCGCTCGACGTCGCCGGCTTCGCGCTGCTCGCCACGCTGCTCACGATCGCCCCGGGCCAGGACACCTTCCTCGTGCTGCGCAACGCCACGCACGGCGGCTTCCGCGCGGGCATCGGCACGACCGCGGGCGTGTGCTCCGG
>JANNKN010000394.1:0-3831 GCA_031396315.1 Deltaproteobacteria bacterium | reverse complement strand
GTTGTTGTGGGTGGGGGCGTGGGGGGGGGCGCCCGGGGGCGCGGGGGGGGGGTGCGCGTAGATGTTCCCGCCACCGCCGCCCGGGGGGGGCGGGGGCTCGCGCCGCTCACCCGCTGGGCCGCGTTGGGTGGTTGCCGTGCGGAGAGCGGAGACGCATCGAGCTTGCGGGTGTGCGCGCGGCCTGCGCCTGGGGTTCGCTTTTCTTGGAGGAGGGGCGGATTTGAGTCCGCGTCGAGCGGACTCAAATCCGTTGGCGTGTGGGTGATGCTTGGCTTGGAGGTGTTGGGATGAAGTTGGGATTGATGCTTGGGTATTCGGGTGCGCGGCTTTCGTTGCCGATGGATTTGGTTCAGCGGGCGGAGGCGCTTGGGTTTCATTCGGTGTGGACGGCGGAGGCGTATGGGTCGGACGCTACTTCGCCGCTCGCGTACATCGCGGCGCTGACGAAGCGCATCAAGCTCGGCACGGCGGTGATGCAGCTCGCGGGCCGCACGCCGGCGATGGCGGCCATGCAGGCGGCGACGATCGACGCGCTCGCGGGCGGCGATCGCTTCATCGCGGGCATCGGCGTCTCGGGCCCGCAGATCGTCGAGGGCTGGTATGGCGAGCCGTGGGGACGGCCGTATCACCGCATCAAGGACTACGTCACGATCATTAGGAAGATCCTGGCGCGAAACGGCCCGGTGTCGCACGACGGGCTGGAGATCCAGCTGCCCTTCAAGGGACCCGGCGCGCTCGGGATCGGCAAGCCGCTGCAGTCGATTCTGCACATGAACGAACGCATCCCGATTTGGCTGGGCACCGGCACCGAGTCGAACGTGAAGCTCACTGCCGAGATCGCCGACGGCTGGCTGCCGCTCTCGTTCGTGCCCGGCATGATGAAGACCTACCGGCCTTGGCTCGAGGCGGGCTTCGCGCGCGCGGGCGGCGGCAAGTCGCTCGCGCAGTTCGAGATCATGCCGATGTGCTTCGTGCAGGTGACCGGGGACGTGCGCGGCGCATTGCGGCGCATGAAGGAGCACACCGCGCTCTACGTCGGCGGCATGGGGCACCGGTACAAGAACTTCCACAACGACATGATGGTGCGACGCGGCTACGGGGAGGCGGCGAAACGCATTCAGGAACTCTACTTATCAGGGCGCAAGGCGGAGGCGGTGGAGGCGGTTCCGGACGAGTACCTCGACGAAGGCGCGCTGGTCGGGCCGCGCGCACGCATCGCCGAACGCTACGCGGAATGGCGCGATTCCGGCGCGACGGGGCTCGTGCTGAACGGCGCGAACCCCGAGACGCTGGAGCTGATGGCGGAGCTGGCGCGGAAGTGAGCCCGCGCTCAGTAGCCGTTGCGCGCGTTGCGCCTCCCGCCGAGCACGGCGAAAAGCGCGCGATTCGGCCAGCTGAACTCGCGGCGCCAGCGCTCGTCGAGCAGCACCTCTTCGCTCGAGTCGCTCGCCATGCGGTTTCCCGAGATGCCTTCCCAGGCTGCAGCGCGGTAGCGAAGCATCTCCGGCTCGTACGCGACGCCGAGGAACGCGCACACGCGGCGTAGTTCGCTCTCCGGGCTGCGCGCGAGGTCCTCGTAGCGGAGCGTCAGCCAGCGGCTGGCGTCGATGCTCGGGCGCAGCCGCGCCGCGCTCGCGAGGCTGCGCGACCAGAGCCGATAGCCGCGCAGGAAGCTGCCGTATTTGCGCTGGAAGGCGTGCACGACGCCGCGGCCGTCGCGCAGCAGGTGGATCACTCGCAGCTCGGTGCACGCAACGCGCATCAACAACTCGAGCTGATCGCCGTGCTTCGAGGCATCGACGAGGATTCGTTTGCGCGAGACCGCCGCGACAGCTCGCATGAGGTGCTCGTAGGCGCCCGCGCGCAGCCTCGCCTCGGCAGAATCGAGCGCCTCGCCCGGCGGCCGACGCAGCTCGATCTCCGCGAACGCTCGCCCGCTCGAGGCCTCGTAGTGCGCTCGCACCGCCTGCCAGAATGCGCTGCGCAGTGGGCGACGCCCTCGCTCCGGGTCGCGCACTGCGCGGCCGAGCTTGTTGATCTCGCTGAGTGCGTGAATCCGCGAGTGGCCGTTGAGCAGCAGACTGAGGAGCGTCGAGCCCGAGTGCCCGGCGCCGAGCACGTAGACGAGAACGAGCGAGTCGCCGTTGCCTTCGCCTTGGCTCACGGCCTCACGCCGCCGCCGCGGGCCGTGCCTCCGCTACCGCCGCTGCGGGTCGCGAGAACTTCAGTGTGCCGTCGTCGATGCGACCGAAGCCGATCATCGCGAGGTCGAGCGCGTAGTTCTGGTAGAGCTTCCACGGCAGCTTCGTGCCCTGTTTCGGGAACAGGTGGATGCTGCGCTGCACGTAGCCCGAGCTGAGATTCATCCAGCCCTCTTCCTGCACCTCGGGGTCGTGGAGCTCGGGCCGCGCGATGAGTTGGCCGTGCGCAGACATGTAGTTGAGAAGGCGGCACACGTATTCGCAGTTGAGGTCGGCGCGCAGCGTCCAGGACGCGTTCGTGTAGCCGAACGCCCAGGCCAAGTTCGGAACGTTGCGCAGCATCATGCCGCGATAAGTGAGGCCCTTGGCGGGATCGATGCGCTCGCCGTCCACGCTCACCTGCATGCCGCCGAGAAACTTCAGGTTGAGCCCCGTCGCCGTAACAATCAGATCCGCGGGCAACTCCTCGCCCGATTTCAGGCGAATGCCGGCCGCAGTGAAGCGCTCGATCTGGTCGGTGACGACGGACGCGCGTCCTTCGCGCATCGAGCGAAAGAGGTCGGCGTTTGGCACCAGGCAGAGGCGCTGATCCCAAGGGCCATAGGACGGCGTGAAGTGCTTGTCGACGTCGAACTGCGGGCCGAGCGCCTCGCGCACGCCGCCCACGAACAGCCGCTTCGCGCGTTCGGGAGCGCGCTTGCAGAACTGGAAAAGCAGCATGCCGAGCAGGATGTTCTTCCAGCGTGTGATCGAATAGGCGAGCTTCTCGGGCAGGAAGCCGCGCAGCGCGTTCGCGAGCGCGTCCTGATCGGGCTGCGAGACCACATAAGTCGGCGAGCGCTGCAGCATCGTCACGTGCGCCGCGCGCTCCGCCATCGCGGGTACGAGCGTCACGGCGGTCGCGCCGCTGCCGATCACGACCACGCGCTTGCCGGCGTAGTCGATGTCGTCACTCCACTGCTGCGGATGCACGATGCGGCCGCGGAAGTCGTCGCGCCCAGCGAACTCGGGCGTGTAGCCGCCGTCGTAGTCGAAATAACCGCTGCACATGAACAGAAAGTTGCACGTGAAGCGCACGGGCTCGTGCGCGTCGCCGCGTTCGACCTCGACCGACCAGCGCGCCGTTTCGCTCGACCACGCCGCGCGCTTCACCCAATGCCCGAAGCGGATGTTGCGCTCGATCCCATACTCGCGCGCCGTCTCTTTCACGTACGCGAGGATCGATGGGCCGTCGGCGATCGACTTCGCGTCCGTCCAGGGTTTGAACTTGTAGCCGAGCGTGTGCATGTCCGAGTCGGAGCGGATGCCCGGGTAGCGAAAGAGATCCCACGTCCCGCCGATCGCCCCGCGGCCCTCGAGCACCGCATACGTGCGCCGCGGGCACTTGTCCTGAAGGTGGTAGGCCGCGCCGATTCCGGAGAGCCCGGCGCCGACGATCAGGACGTCGAAGTGTTCGGGGGTGGACATGCCTGGGGGGCTCCGGAGGGCGGCGAGTGGGCGTGCAAAGTAATGAGATTGAGGCCGCGGCGCATGGATCGAGGTGACGCGGGCGGGGGCGGTGGGGGCCGCTGCGCCGGCTGGCTCGCTCGGGCCCTTTGGTGGGAAGCGCGAGGGAGGTGGCGCGTCCTTC
>JANNKN010000340.1:0-2976 GCA_031396315.1 Deltaproteobacteria bacterium | reverse complement strand
GCGCGCTTCGCTTGCCGTACGGGAAGTACGGCTTCGCTGTGCGCGGCGAAGCGCCGCGTACGACCGCTCCGCGCTCCCGCCCTCGCGAAGACGCTCGGGCTTGCGCGCCTTGCCAGTCGGGCGAATCCGCGCGTCGGGCTCTCGCGCGGAGTTGGGATTTGGAGGTGGGTTCTCGTCGCGGGCTGTGTGAGATTCGCGATTCAGCGAGGAGGTCGTGCAATGCCGACGCCGATGGAGAAGCAGCCGGAACCGGCGCTCGATTACGTGCCGATTCCGAAGGAGCGCTACACGAGCCGCGAGTTCGCGCGGCTCGAGTGGGAGCGCATGTGGACGAAAGTCTGGCTGCTGGCAGGCCGCGAGCAGGACGCCGCGAAGCCGGGCGATTATTTCACGTTCGAGATCGGCCCCGAGTCGGTCCTCGTGATTCGCCAGCGCGATGGCTCGCTCGCTGCGCGCTTCAACGTCTGCATGCATCGCGGCAATCGCCTGCGCGAGCCGGGCCGCGGCCACGCGGAAGAATTCTCGTGTCTGTTTCACGGCTGGCGTTATGGCATCGACGGCAAGCTCGCGGCCGCGCTCGATCCGCACTGCTTCAAGCAGGGCCTGCCGGTGGAGCGTCTCTCGCTCCAGCCGGTGCGCTGCGAAACCTGGGCGGGCTTCGTGTTCGTGTGTCTCGACCCGAACGCAGCGCCGCTGCGCAATTTCCTCGGCGTGATCCCCGAGCACCTCGATCCCTACGGGTTCGAGAACTGGCAGATCCAGTTTCACGCCACGCTCGAGATCGACTGCAACTGGAAGACGAGCGTGGATGCGTTCAACGAGGCGTATCACCTCTCGGCGACGCACGCCTGGACGACCGAGTTCACCGACGACGTGCGCACGGTCTACGATTGTTATGGCGAGCACACGCGCATGATCTTCCCCGAGGTGCAGGCGAGCCTGCGGCACCCGGGCGCGGGCACCGTGACGCCGGGCATCAAGGAGAATTTCCTGCGCCGCGTGGGCGTCGATGTCGAGAACTTTCGCGGCGGCGAGCAGGAAGCGCGCGCGGCCTTCGCCGAGGGCATTCGCAAACTCGGCCCGCTGCTCGGCGCGGATTTCTCGCAGCTGAACGAGTCGCAGATGTGCGACGACTTTCACTACACGATCTTTCCGAACGTCACCTTCAACACGCACTCGATGTTCGTCTGGGTGTTCACGCACCGGCCGCACCCGACTGACCCCAACAAGATGTTGTTCGACTTCTGGGATCTGCTGAACGCGCCGACGCAGAACGTGCCGCGGCCGGAGACGCTTCACTTGAACGCCGCGCAAGGCGACACGCTGACCGGCAAGTGCAGCGGCGGCGAGCTGATGGACGAGGATCTCTACAACCTGCCGCGCATCCAGCTGGGCATGAACTCGGCTGCGTTCCGCGCGCTGCACCTGTGCACTCAGGAAGTGCGCATCCTCCATCACCAGGCCACGCTGATGCGCTACGTCGAAGGAAGCGTGAGTGGCTGACGCGAACGAGCGCTCGCAAGCGCCGCCCGGCGGCGCGCGCAGCGAGGCGCAGCCGAGCGAAGCCCAACAAAACTGGGAGCGCGTCCCGGTGGAGCTACCGCCCCCCGGCGGCACGCGCGCCTTCGAGCTGGCAGAGCGCAAGCTGCTGCTCTGCAACGCAGGCGGGGCGGCTCACGTGATCGCGAACCTCTGCCCGCACGTGGGCGTCTCGCTGGAAGGCGGAGCGCTCGACGGCACCGTGCTCGAGTGTCCGCATCATGGCGGGCGGATCGACCTGCGCGACGGCCGGCCTGTGCGGCTACCGATTCGGCGCAGCGTGGAGACGTTCGCCGTGCGCGGCGCTGCGGACGGCGGGCTCGAGGTCGCGATTCCTGCGAGGGCGCCAAATGCCTGGCAGCGCGATCTCGCGCGCACGTAGAATCGCGCCGCCCGGCCCGGTCCCCGCCTACTGGAGAACATCGCATGCACGATCTGGTGATTCGCGGCGGCACGGTCGTCGATGGCACGGGCGCAGCGGCGCGCGAGGCGGACGTCGCGATCGACGGCGGCACGATCGCCGCGGTCGGCAAAGTGACGGCGCCGGGCCGCCAGGAGATCGACGCGCGCGGCAAGCTCGTGACGCCCGGCTTCGTGGACATCCACACGCACTATGACGGGCAGGCGACTTGGGATCCGCTGCTGACGCCGTCGTGCTGGCACGGCGTGACGACACTCGTGATGGGCAACTGCGGCGTCGGCTTCGCGCCGGTGCGGCCCGGCCAGCAGGATTTCCTGATTGGACTGATGGAAGGCGTCGAAGACATCCCCGGCACCGCGCTTCACGCGGGCATCGCGTGGGAGTGGGAGACGTTTCCGCAGTTTCTCGACGCATTGGGGCGGCGGCGCTTCGCCGTGGACATCGGCACGCAGGTGCCACACGGCTCCGTGCGCGCCTACGTGATGGGCGAGCGCGGCGCGAAGAACGAGCCCGCGAACGCCGACGACGTGCGCGAGATGGCGGCGATCGTGCGCGAGGCGATCGAGGCCGGCGCGCTCGGCTTCTCGATGTCGCGCACGCTGATGCACCGCGCGATCGACGGAGAGGTCGTGCCGGGCACGCACGCCAGCGAAGACGAGATCTTCGGCATCTGCCGCGAGCTCGGGAAGCTCGGCAAGGGAATCATCGAGCTCGCGCCCGCCGGCGTCATGGGCGAGGACCTCTCGGCGCCAGACAAAGAAGTGAGCTGGATGCGCCGCATCTCGCGCGAGACGGGGAGGCCGGTTTCGTTCGCGCTCTCCCAGCACGAGGTCGACCCTCAGCAATTCCGCCGCGTGCTGGCGCTCTGCCGCGCGGCGAACGAGGAGGGCGCCCGCCTAACACCTCAGGTCGGATCGCGGCCGACCATGCTGCTGATCGGTCACCAGACATTCCATCCGTTCTCGCATCGTCCCACCTACAAGAAGCTCGCCGCGCTGCCGCTCGCGGAGCGCGTC
>JANNKN010000313.1:0-3140 GCA_031396315.1 Deltaproteobacteria bacterium | reverse complement strand
CGGCGGCGGTGGTCCGCCGGGGGGTACGCCCGGGGGGGCGCTCGTGGGCGGCGGATCTCGCCTACGTTCCGCCTCCATGGAACTTCTCTACACCGCGCACGTCCCGCCGGGCGAAGGCCCGCATCCCACCATCGTCATGCTGCACGGCTGGGGTGCGAGCGCGCACGATCTGCTCGGCCTCGCGCCGATCCTCCACGGCGGCGGTGCGCTCGTGCTGTCACCGCAGGGGCCGGTCGCGTTCGAGATCGCGCGCGGCATGCTCGGCTTCGGCTGGTGGCCGATCACGGAGACGCGCGAGATCGACCCGCAGGCCTTCGACGCCGCGCGGCAGCTGCTGCGCGGGTTCCTCGACGAAGCCTGCAAGCGCTACCCGGTCGATCGCCGCAAGCTCGTGATCATCGGCTTCTCTCAGGGCGGCGTGATGGCCTACGACCTCGTGCTCAGCGACCCCGGCCGCTACGCCGGGCTGGTGGCGCTCTCGAGCTGGCTGCCCGAGCAGATCGACTCCGCGATTCCGACGCAGGAGGAGCACAAGAACCTCCCCGCACTCGTGATCCACGGCACCCAGGATCCGATGATCCCCGTCGAGCGCGCCCAAGAGTCGCGCCGGCGGCTGCTGGCTCGCGGCATGAACGTGCACTACCGCGAGATCGAGATGCAGCACGAGGTGAACCCCGACGCGCTGCGCGAGCTGGTGTCATGGCTCGAGGACCGCGTGTTCCAGCTGATCCAGCTGGCGTGAGGCGCAGCTAGGCCGCGGCGGATCGCCGGAGGGCATCATGGACACGCTCTACTTCACGCCTAACACTTGTGCCCTGGCCTCGTTGATCGCGCTCGAAGAGGCGGGCGTGCGAGTTCGCATCGAGCTCGTCGACTTCCGCGAGAGCGCGCAGCGCTCGCCTGCGTACCTCGCCGTGAACCCGAAAGGGCGCGTTCCCTCGCTCGTGTGCGATGAGGGCGTGCTCACCGAGACGCCCGCGATCCTCGCTTTCGTCGCGCAGCGCCATCCGGCTGCGCAGCTCGCGCCGCTCGATTCGCCGTTCGCGTTCGCGCGCGCGCAAGCCTTCAACAGCTACCTGTGCTCCACCGTCCACGTCGCCCACGCCCATCGCATGCGCGGCCATCGCTGGGTCGACGACTCGGCCGCGATCCTCGCGATGCAGCGCAAAGTTCCGCAATCGGTGGGCGACGCGTTCGCGGCGATCGAAAGCGGGATGCTCGCCGAGCCTTGGGTGTTGGGCGATCGCTACTCGATCTGCGATGGCTACCTGTTCACGCTCGCCCAGTGGCTCGAGCTCGATGGCGTAGAGCTCGCGCGCTTGCCGCGCGTGCTCGCGCATCGGCGCCGCGTTGCGGAGCGCTCCGCGGTGCAGCGCGCACTCGCGATCGAGCGCGACGCCGGCAAGCCAGCGGCCTAATGCCCAGCGAGCGCAGCCCGGAAGGACCGTCGACGCAGCCGCTCTCGGCGGACGACCGCTTCGCGATCACGGACGTGATCCAGCGCTACGGGCGCGCCGTGGATCTCGGCGAGTTTGCGCTGTTCGACGCGACCTTCACGGCCGATGCAGAGCTCGACTACCGCGCCGCCGGCGGCCCGTGCGGCGGACGCGCCGAGATCCGCGCCTGGCTCATGCAAAGCCGCGCCGGGATTCTGGGCTGGCAGCACCATCTCTCGCCGCCGCGCGTCGAACGTCGCGATGGGCGCGTGCACGCCAGCACCGACGTCTACACGCCGAACTTGTTGCGAGGCGAGCATGGCGAGACGCTGCTGCTCCACACCGGTGGCCGGTACCACGACGAGCTCGTCGCGACGCCCGAGGGCTGGCGAATTCAGCGGCGGCGCTACGAGAACGTCTGGGCGCACGGGCCCGGCGTCGGCGGCGCGATCCCGGATCCATTCGCCCAGCGTTGAGCCGCGCCGCGCGCGTTACGCGCGCCCGCGCTTCTTCGCTTCGGCACGCATGCGCTGCATCGCATTCGTCTCGCTGTCGCGATAGCGCTCTTCGCGCCACGGGTCGCCGCGCATGTGATAGCCGGCCTTCTCCCAGAAGCCGGGCACGTCGATGTCGGTGAACTCGAAGCCGCGCACCCACTTCGCGCTCTTCCAGAAATAGAGCTTGGGTACGACGAGGCGCACCGGGCCGCCGTGCTCGTCGCCGAGAGGCTGACCCCCCGCGTGCGTCGCGAGCAACACGTCGTCGGTGATTAGGTCCGCGAGCGGCAAGTTCGTGGTGTAACCGGGGTCGGCGTGGATCGACACGTACTGCGCCTCGGGCCGAAGGGTCAGGCCCGCGAGCAGGTCGCGCACGCGCACGCCACGAAAGCGCGAATCGAGCCGCGACCAGGTGGTGACGCAGTGAATGTCGCTCGTCAGCTCCACCTGCGGCAGCGCCTTCAGCTGGGCGAGCGACCAGCGCCGCTCCTCGGCGACGAGGCCGAAGCAGCGGAAATCCCACTGGCCGGGCGCGTAACGAGGGACCTCGCCGTAATGCAGCACGGGCCACTTCTTCGTCTCGGTCTGGCCCGGCGGGATGCGGTGGTTGGGAAGTGTCACGCGCTTGGTCTCTCCGCTCATTGCAGCACCTCGGCGATCGCGAGCGCGCCGATCCGCTCGTCGTCGTAGCCGAGCAGCTCGCGCAGCACCAAGTCATTATCGCCGCCGAGGCTCGGCGCGACGCTCGGTACCCGGGCGGGCGTGCGCGAGAGGTGGATGCGCGACGACTCGATCCAGCTCGCGCCGGCGCTCGGGTGCGTGATCGGCAGGAAGTGCCCGCGCGCCGCGAGCTGCGGATCTGCGGAGAGATCCGCGCTCGACTGGACGGCATGCGCAGCGACGCCCGCGGCCTGCAGCTTCTCGGCGAGCGCGTGAACATCGAAGTTCGCCGTGGCGCGCGCGACGCCGAGTTCGTCCGGAGTGCTGACATTGCAACCGAGCACGCTCGCCGTTGCCCGCCACTCCGCGCCTGTGCGCGCCGCGATCGCGATCCAACGATCCGTGCCCGTGCACGGGAACACGCCGTGGAGTGTGAAGCGCGCGTCCGCGTTGCCGGCGCGCGTCTGGTTGTGGCCCGTGACGGATGCCTCGGCCACGAGCGGCGCGATGAACTGCAGCGCCGACTCGACCTGCGAGACGTCGATGA
>JANNKN010000309.1:0-1170 GCA_031396315.1 Deltaproteobacteria bacterium | reverse complement strand
ACGCGCTTCTGGAGGAGATCTTGCCGCGCGGCGCTCATGAACAGCGCGATGGGTCCGATCGCGACGACGTAGGCGACCACCAAGATGATCAAGGTCTGTACCTCTGCGAAGGCCGCGGCGATCTCGAGCCAGCCGGCGCGCAGGCGGGAGAGGAATGAAGTCGGTCCCTCGCTCATGCGCGCTCCAGCTCGCTCGCGAGCAACTGGACGATGCGTTCTGCAGCGTGTCCATCCCAGAGGCTCGGCACGCGGCCGCGCTTGGTCTCGCCCGCCAGCAGCTTTCGGATCTCGCTGCGGATCACACCGGGATCGGTGCCGGCGAGCGTGTTCGTGCCTTCGCTCACCGTGATCGGCCGCTCGGTGTTCTCGCGCATCGTGAGGCACGGCACGCCGAGCGCGGTCGTCTCCTCCTGCACGCCGCCCGAGTCCGTCAGCACGAAGCGCGCGTCGGCCATCAGTGCGAGGAAGTCGAGGTAGCCGAGCGGCTCGGTCGCCATCAGGCGTGGCGCGCGCCCCCCGAGCTTCTGCTCGATCGCGGCGCGCGTGCGCGGATGCACGGGAAACACGACCGGCAGCGAGCGATGCAGCTCCTCGAACACGTCGAACAGCGCCGCGAGCTTCTCCGCGTCATCGACGTTGCTCGGGCGATGCAGCGTGAGCGCCACGTACTCGCCCGCGCGCAGGCCGAGCCTCGCGAGCGTGCCCTGCTCCCGTGCGCGCGCGAGGTTCGCGACGAGCGTGTCGATCATGACGTTCCCGACGAAGTGGATGCGCGCGGCGTCTACGCCTTCGCGCAGCAAGTTCTCGCGGCCGGCCGGCTCGGTCACGAACATCCAATCCGAGATCGCGTCGGTCAGCACGCGGTTGATCTCTTCGGGCATCGTGCGGTCGCCTGAGCGCAGGCCCGCTTCGACGTGCGCGATGCGGATGCCGAGCTTCGAGGCTGCCAGCGCCGCCGCGAGCGTCGAGTTCACGTCGCCCACCACGATCAGCACGTCGGGCTTTTGCGCGGTCAGGATCGGCTCGATCTGGCGCAGCACCTCGGCGGTCATCGCGGCGTGGGAGCCCGAGCCGACGCCGAGGTTCACGTCGGGTGCGCCGATGCCGAGCTCGCGGAAGAAGCTCTCCGACATCGCCTCGTCGTAGTGCTGGCCGGTGTGCACGAGGAACG
>JANNKN010000636.1:0-4014 GCA_031396315.1 Deltaproteobacteria bacterium | reverse complement strand
CTTCCATAGCGACATCGGTGCCGGTCCCCATGGCGATGCCCACCTGGGCTTGGGCGAGGGCGGGGGCGTCGTTCACCCCGTCGCCCGCCACAGCGACGAGGCGGCCTTCCGCTTGCAGACTTTGGACAATGGCTTTTTTGTCTTCGGTTCGCGCTCCCTCATCAGTGAGAGGCTTACGGCGCCAGTCGGCAGCGGGTCGAACACTGCCTCGAACGCGCCGCCCGCCGCGATTCCTAGAGCGTGGGCCGCGTGCTCTGCGCGCAGCCGTTCGAGCGACGACTCGCGCAGCTTGCTCTGTGCGAGGGGCGGTCCTGCGATCGCCGATGCCCCTGCGATCAGCGCGCCCTGTGCGTCGAGCCACGCGACGCGCAGTCGGAGCGGCTGATTCGTCGCGGCCCGCAACGGAAGCTGACCCCGCACGACCCAAAGAGTGCCGCCGATGCCGCTCTCGACCGCGTGCATGCTGACCTCGAGCGGCTTGGCCTCGAAAACAGCAGTGGGCGCGTTTGCGTGGGAAGCGCTCGCCTCCGATTGCGGCGACAGCGCCAGCGCTAGCCCCGCGGCGCAGATCGCAACCGCCGCCAACCACACACCGCCATCGACGCCGCTCTGGGCCAGATTGCGCAGCGACTGCGTCCAGCCGGGTGTCTCGACCGTCGGCGCCGGCTCGGCAACGGCGGCGGCTAGCGCGCTCTCCACGCTTCGCGACGGCGCAGAGACGCGCTCTTCGGTCGGAGTCGGCGCGGCTTGCTGGGGCAACGGCGGCGCTGTTGGCGCGTCGAAGCGTGCCTCCGCCGCAATTCGCCGCGCACCGTTTCCGAGTAAATCCCAGTCCTCGGGCGAGCCCAGCGAATCGAGATCGTCCGAGTCCGGACTCTCTGCGGGCTTGCGCGAACCCGCGCTCGGCGCTTTCGCGCCGGGCGACGGATTGCCGGAGCGCGGCTCTTCGTTGAACTCCCATTTTTCTTCGTCCGAGCGGGCGGGTTCGAGGCTTCCGCCGAGTGTCATCGTCGCCGAGCCGGTCATCTCGAAGGCGTCTCGGCTCGGTTCCGGCGCGCGGAGCGAGCCGGGGCTCGAGGCCTCCGCGACCACTTCGTCGATCACCTCGTCGCGCGACACGCCCGGGCGCTGGACGATGAACGCGGTCTTGCAACGCGAGCAACGAACTTTCGCGCCAGTCGCGGGAATCCGCTCTTCAGCGAGCCGGAACCGCGTATGACAGCTCTCGCATTCGACGATCACGCACGTTCCTCGGCAGGCGGGGGCTCGGAGCCGCCGCACCGCTTGGGTTTTCGGACGAGCCGACGGCGCGCTTGAGGCGCTCAGTGTCCGCGCCAGAGGGCCGACTCGCGGCGGGGCGCAAAGCGCTGCGCATCCTCGGCGTCGCTCGAGGCGCTCAGGGTCGGCTCGAGGGCTGACTCTGCTCACGCGACCGCTATGGTCGGCCGGCTTCGCCCACGACTTTTTTGCCGAGCGAGCGAGCCATGTCCGTCCTGATCAAGCGGTACGCGAATCGCAAGCTCTACAACACGGCCACGAGCCGTTACATCACGCTTCGCGGCATCGCGGACCTGATGGAGAGCGGCAAAGAAGTCAAGGTGATCGACAACGAGACGGGCGAGGACATGACTGCGGTCACCCTCTCCCAGATCTTGGTCGAAACCGAGCGCGGCGGCCGCTCCGCGCCCGGATCACTGATCTCGGAGTTGTTTCAGCGCGGCGGCAGCGCGCTCGTCGATCGGCTGCGCCAAGGCGTCGACGACGCGAAGGAAGATCTCGACGAACTGCGCGGGAATCTGCGCGGCTTCGTCGGCGCGAACGGCAAGGACAAAGAAGCCTCGACCTCCGCACAAGCGGAGCTGGAGCGCCTTTTCCAGCGCGGCTTCGAGCGCATGGCACAGGCGCTCGACATTCCTCGGCGTTCCGAGCTGCGCGAGATCTCGGAGCGGCTGGATCGGCTGACGCGGCTGATCGAGGAGCGCGAGGCCCGCGATGCGCGCGCGGCCAATGAACCTCCGCCGCGGCGCCGTGCGGGCGAGCGCTGAGCCAGGGCTTCGGCTCCGCGGCGGGTCGCTACGCGGCCGTGGGCTACGCGGCGTGGGCGCGTCTGAGCTGGCGCGCGTGACGACCGACCGCATCGTCGCCGTCGCGGAAGACCCGCGATATCTCGAGCACCGTGGGCCGCCAGGACACCCCGAACGCCCGGATCGGCTGCTCGCGGTGACTGCGGCACTGGACGCACGCCGTGCTTCGCTGACTCCGCTCGCAGCCCGCGCGGCAGACGACGGCGAGCTGCTGCACGTGCATGCGGCAGCGCATCTCGCGCTCGTGGCCGAAGCCGTGGCGCATGCGCCCAGTCGCATCGACGCGGACACGTTCGTCTGCGCCGCGAGCGATGCCGTCGCGCGCCTCGCCGCCGGCGCCGCGATCGATCTCACACTCGCGGTCGCGAGCGGCCGCGCACACTCGGGCCTCGCGGCCGTGCGGCCACCGGGCCATCACGCCGAAACCGCGCGGCCGATGGGCTTCTGTCTCTATAACAACGTGGCGATCGCTGCGCGCGCGGCCCAACGCATGCTTGGCGTCGGCAAAATTCTGATCGTCGACTGGGACGTCCATCACGGCAACGGCACGCAGCACAGCTTCGAAGACGATCCGTCGGTGCTGTACTTCTCGACCCATCAGTTCCCGCACTACCCCGGGACGGGCGCGTGGCACGAAATCGGCGCGGGGCGCGGCGAAGGCACGACCGTGAACGTGCCGATGCCTGCGGCCTGCGGAGACGAGGAGTACCTCGCGGTATTTGCGCGCGTGCTCGCCCCGGTCGCACGAGGCTTCGCCCCGGACCTAATCATTCTGTCGGCTGGCTTCGACGCGCACCGCGACGACCCGCTCGCGTCGATGGAGCTGACCGAGTCGGGTTACACCGGCATGGCCACGGCCGTGCGCTCACTCGCAGATGAACTGTGCAGCGGCCGGCTCGCCTGCGTGCTCGAAGGCGGCTACGCCGCGAGTGGGCTGCGCGAGGGCGTCGGCGCACTCGTGGACGCGCTCACCGCACCGGCTGTGACGCCGCCTCCCGCGACGCCGCTCCTGCCCGGCACCCGCGCGGCACGCCTGGTCGACCGCGCGGCCGCGATCCATCGCGGACGCTTCCCCGAGGTGGGGATTTCCTAGGTCAGCCCGTCGTCATCGACCGCCGTGACTTTTCAGCGCGAGAGCTCGCAGCCTGTGAGGCTCGTCACGCGTCGTACCTCTATTGCTGGTAGGGCCCAATGGAAACCCACCCATATCTTGTGCAATCGCGAAACTCTCGTGAGCAACGAT
Organism: Deltaproteobacteria bacterium; assembly: GCA_031396315.1. Taxonomy (GTDB): domain Bacteria; phylum Myxococcota_A; class UBA9160; order UBA9160; family UBA6930; genus VGRF01. The sequence goes on along the minus strand of JANNKN010000636.1, from coordinate 687 downwards.
TTTTTCTTTGATCACGCGCGAGAACCGAGGTAGAAAGCGGATGTTGGTGGGGTTTGGTGGGGATCAGCGGTGATTCCGGCCGATTTCGATCGCGGGAGTCAGGTGGAACTGCAGGATGGCCCGAGGTCGCTTCACCTACACGATGGACGCAAAGGGTCGCTTGGCGATCCCGCAGGTGATGCGAATGGAGCTGCAAGCCCAAGGCAATCGGCCTCCGGTCCTCACCAATCTCGTGGGCTGTCCGGCGATCGGGCTCTACTCGCCGGAGCGCTGGGACGTCATCGAGAACCGGCTCGCGAGCATGTCCCAGGTGCAGCCGGACATGGGCTCGCTCAATCGCATGCTGATCTCCGGCGCGCAGGAATGTCCGCTAGACGCGCAGGGCCGCCTGCTCGTCCCTGCGCACCTGCGCGAGTACGCCGAGCTCGATCGCGACGTCGTGATCGCTGGTGTCGGCGCGCGCATCGAGATTTGGGACAAGACGCGCTTCGAGCGCGAGCTCGCCACCGCGAAGGATCGCGGTACCGAGCTCGCCCGGATCGCTGCGGATTTGGGTCTGTGAAGAGCTCGAGCGATGGGGGGATCGAAGGACTGTCCTTCGATCGAGAGAGGGACGGGATGTCTCCGGAGCAAACGTGCGACACGCGGGAAGCGAATGGGGGCGCGACCCGCGCTGCCGCACGCTGC
>JANNKN010000288.1:0-5538 GCA_031396315.1 Deltaproteobacteria bacterium | reverse complement strand
GCAGGCCGGCGGCCGTGTAATAGAAGGACCAGAACGTGCTCGACGTGATCGTGAAGCCGTGATGGATCTCCATGGTCCACTCGAACCCCTTCACAATGAGGAACGTGAAGGCGCCGCCGATGGTGGCCCAGAGCAACCGGTAGGCCTTGCGGCCGTCGCCCGCTTCGGCCGCCTGGTGGGCGAGCACCGCCGACAGGCTCGAGCTCAGCAGCACCAGCGTGTTGAAGGCCCCGATCCACGTGTTGGTGTGCGCCGCCTGCTCGGCGAAGGCATCGTGGGCCAGCCGGTGCATGATGTAGGACGAGAGCAAGCCGCCGAAGATCACGATCTCCGACACGACGACCCACCAGACGGCGAGCTTCCCGGTCGCCAGCCCGGCGGCGCTGCGCGTGGTCGCAATCGGTCTCGCGGACATCGCTCTCCCTCAGGCCGGCAGATTCTGCGGCCAGTAGTCTTCCTTGCGATCCGGATGGCTGTATTCGTAGGGCGGGCGGTACACCGTGGGCAACGCGTCCGCCGGCCAGTTGCCGTGGGGCGGCGGCGACTCCGTGGTCCACTCCAGCGTGTTGGACCGCCACGGGTTCTTCTCCGCCTGCTTGCCCCGCAACAGGCTGTGGAAGAAGTTGAAGAGGAAGAGCAGCTGTGCGACCAGCATCACGACCAGCGCGAGGGTCGCGAACACTCGCAGGTCGTGCAGCTTCGCCAGCTCGGGGAAGTGGGAGTAGTCGTAGATTCGCCGGTGATCACCCGCCACACCCGTTATGAAGAGCGGGATGAAGATCGCGTTGAAGGCCACGATCGTGATCCAGAAATGCAGCTTCCCGAGCGTTTCATTCATCATCCGACCGAACATCTTCGGGAACCAGAAGGTGAGGCCCGCGAAGGTTCCGATGATCGCGATCGGGACGAACGTGTAATGAAAGTGCGCCAGCACGAAGTAGGTGTCGTGCAGGTAGATGTCCGCGCCGCTGGCGCCCAGGAAGATGCCCGTCACGCCGCCGATCAGGAACTCGCCCAGGAAGGCCAGCGCCCACAGCATCGGCGTGCTGAGCGTGATCGAGCCGCCGTAGAGGGTCGCGATGTAGACGAAGATCATCTCGGCGATCGGCACCGAGATGAGCAGCGTCGTCACCGTGAAGATGTTCGCCATGCGGGGATCGATGCCGGCGATGAACTGGTGGTGCGCCCACACCGTGAAGCTCAGCACACCGGTGCCAAACGTGGTGTAGAGCACCGTTTTGTAGGCGAAGAGCTTCTTGCGCGAGAACACCGTGATGATCTCGGCGACGATGCCGACCGCCGGCAACAGCACCACGTAGACCTCGGGATGCCCGAAGAACCAGACCAGGTGCTGCCAGAGAACCGGGTCGCCGCCGCGGTCCGGATCGAAGAAGGCGGTCCCCACCTGCTGGTCCATGAACAGCATGATGGCGCCCGCGATCAGCGGGCCGACCGACGCCATGAACAGGATCGACGCGATCATCGGGACCTACACGGGCGTCACCTACTGGTATCCGAAGATGTTCGGGCGCATGCTCGACGAGACGCTCGGCAAGATTCACTTCTGGCTGACGATCATTCCGTTCAACTGCATCTTCATCCCGCTCTTCTTCCTCGGCCTGTGGGGGGAGCATCGCCGCATCTACAGCTACGAGATGTTCGACGAGCTCTGGAAGTATCAGGGCATTAGGCAGTTCGCGACGATCTCGCTCGTGGTGATGCTGCTCGCGCAGATCATCTTCCTCTACAACTTCTTCAAGAGCCTGTGGAGCGGCGCGATCGCCGGCCCGAACCCGTACAACGCGAACACGCTCGAGTGGCAGTGCCCGTCGCCGCCGCCGCATGGCAACTTCGCGAAGCTGCCGACCGTGTACCGCGGCCCGTACGAGTACAGCCATCCGGACCGCAAGGAAGATTTCTGGCCGCAGGACCAGCCGGCTTGAGTTTTCGCGCTCTGCGAACCCTGCTGATTCAGGAGCTTCGACTGACATGACACCGATTGCGACTTCACGCAGCACCGCCGGGCTTCCCACCGGAACGCTCGGGGTTTGGTGGCTGCTGGCTTCGGAGATCGTGATCTTCGGCGGCGTCCTGTGCTCCTACATCATGCATCGCCTATCCCACGATTGGTGGTCGGCGGAAGCGGCCAACACGAACGTCTACATCGGCCTCACGAACACGTTCGTGCTGCTGACGTCGAGCCTGTTCGCGGTGCTCGCGCACGCGGCAGCCCAGCGTGGCGACGGCAAGCTCGCGGCGCGCCGGCTTTGGTACACGATCGGCGGCGGCGCGATGTTCTTGTGCATCAAGGCCTACGAGTGGAGCATGGAGATCGGCCACGGCATGACGATCTCGTCGAGTTCATTCTGGGCGTTTTATTACACGGCGGCCGGTATCCACGCGTCGCATGTGATCGCGGGCATGATCGCGATGGCGGTCGTCGCGATGGACGCAGCCAAGGGCAAGTTCCTCCACCGCGTCGAGAACGCGGGGATCTACTGGCACTTCGTCGACCTCGTCTGGATCTTCCTCTTTCCGCTTCTCTACATCGCGAAGTAGGTGACGCATGTCTGATCACGCACAAGCTGCGCACGGCGATCACGGCGATTACGCAGCGCATGAAGCGCACTACAAGAAAATCTGGGCCGTGCTGCTGGTGCTGCTGCTCATCAGCTTCGCCGGCCCGTTCCTCGAAATTCGCGCCATCACGATGATCACTGCTTTCGGTATCGCGATCGTGAAGGCCTGGCTCGTCGCGAAGCACTTCATGCACGTCACCGCGCAGCCCCGCTTCGTGATCTACATGCTGAGCACTTGCCTCGTGTTCATGCTGCTCTTCTTTGCCGGCACCGCGCCCGACGTGATGGAACACGAAGGTGCGCACTGGGCGAAGGTGAACCCGGACGCGGGCCAGCCCGAACGCGTGCTCCACCCCGAAGCGCACGGCGAACACCACGAGTAAGCGCGGCCTTCCCCCGCTCGAGGCCTAACATGCAGAGCCGCACCGGCGTTCCGTTGCGCGTGATCTCGGACCCGCGGCCGCAGCCGCCGATTCCGAGCGCAGTGCTCGGCATGGGCATCTTCGTGTTCAGCGAGGCGATGCTGTTCGCCGGCCTGATGAGCGCGTTCTCGATCGCGCGTGCGGGCTCGCTGCTCGGCTGGCCGCCGCCCGGGCAGCCGACGCTTCCCGCGCGAGCCACCGCGATCAACACGCTCGCACTGCTCGCTTCCGGCGCCGTGCTCTGGCTCGCAGGCCGCGCGCATCGCGCTGAGCAGCGCTCTGCCGCGCGCCCGATGCTCGCAGCGCTCGCGCTCGCCGCGTTCTTCGTGCTCTTCCAAGGCTGGGAGTGGACGCAGCTGCTGAGCCAGGGCCTGACGCTCACCTCGAGCCAGCATGGCAGCTTCTTCTACTTGATCATCGGCATCCACGCGCTGCACTGCGTCGCGGCGATCCTGGCGCTGGGCTGGGCTTACCGCCGGCTCGCGACCGGGGTGCTCGCTGCGAGCACCTTCCAAGCGGTGCGCGTGTTCTGGTACTTCGTCGTCGGGCTCTGGCCGATGATCTACTGGCGGGTTTACTTCTGAACATGCGCAAAGCACTCGTCGCGATCGCCTTCGCCCTGACGGCACTGCCTGCGCAGCAAGCGCTCGCCTGCGCGGTCTGCTTCTCGGGCCGAGACGAGAGCCGCGTGGCCTACCTGCTCACCGCGCTCTTCATGACTGCCATCCCGATCGCCGCTCTCGCTGCTGCGATCTACTGGGTCGTGAAGAAGGCCAACGCTGCGGAAGAAGTCGCGCCGCCGCGCTGAGTCGCGGCGCCTCGCGCGGTTACTTCTTCTTCCAGCCGCTGCCGTCGTGGGCCCACTGGCCTGCGGGCAGGTTCGCGATCAGCTTTTGGCCCGCGAGCGCGGCCACCGCCTCGACCGGTGCGCCATTGCGCTGCGCGATCTCGGCATAGTAAGCGCGGCGTTGTGCGTTGACGCTCTCCGCGAGCTTCTTCACTTCGCCGGGCGCGTCGTCCTTGAGCGCCGCGACGTAGCCATCGGCTCGCTCGCCGAGCAATCCCTTTGCGCGGGCCTCGTCGAGATCGAGCGCGAGCGCGGGCAGCGCGATCGCGAGCATGAGCACGGGCAACCAGCTCCAGCGAATCTTCTTGCGCATCTGAATCTCCTTAGAAAATGCCAGGCTCGGCTTTGAACAGATCATCGAGCTCTTTGTCCACCTTGATGCGGATCTCGTGCTCGATCTTGATGTTCAGGTTGATCGTGATCGGCTCGTCGGCCTTCACGTTCACGGTGTGCGTGCAGCCGGCCAGCAGGCCCGCGAGCACGACTCCCGATAACAAGCGATTCATGGCTTCTCCTTGCCCATTGCCTTTTGCACCTGCGCCTCGATTTCCTCGGGAACGCCGGTCGCGACGGCGGCCGCTCGCAGCAAACTGCCCAGCGGCAAATCGACGCTCACGTTGAGTACGACCGGGCGCCCCTTCTGAAAATTCGGATTGCGCCCCCGAATGTGCATCTTCGCCTCGACTCTATCGGAGATGTCTCCATTGATCGTGAGCGTGAGCTCGTCGTATTGCAGATTCTCGAGCGCGCCGAGCACCGGCGCGAGTAGGGGCTGCTTTCGCGCGAGGGCGGCCCCGCCTTCGCCCGAGGTGAAGCGGATCACCCCCGTTTGCGTCGCGTGCAGCTCGCCATTGCTCACCAGCAGCTGATCCCCGCGCTGCACGAGCGGCGTGACCCCTCCGAGCACACCGGTGCCCGCGAGCCCATCGAAATCGAGCGCGGCGAGGAGCGCCTCCACCGAAACGTCCTCGACGCTCAGCGCGAGCTTGCGTTCGGTCGCGTCGAGGGGGATCGCGCCTGAGAACCCGAGCTTGCCGCCCGCGAAGCTCCACTCTCCGCGCTCGACATACAGCACGCCGTCCGCCCTCAGCTCGAACTTCACCGTGCCATTGCCGAGCGGGAGCCCGGCATCCACCGACTGCATCCAGATCGTCTGCCCAGGTGGCGTCACGAGCGGGTCGATGCCCGTGGTTGCGAAGACGCCCATTAGGCCGCGCAGCGTGCCGTACTCGGTGGTGACGTCGACGCCATTCAGCGCGATGACGGCACTCGCCGCGAGCGTGCCATCGACGTACGACGCAAGCGCTTCGCCGCCGAGCTTGCCGCGCGCGCGCTCGATCACGTCTGCGAGCCACGGGAACACGCGACCTGGCTGACGCGCCTTCGCCGCGAGGTCGGTTTCGGGCAGCACGATCTTCAGGTCGAGTCGCTCGCTCTCGGGCGCGAGGGTGCCCCTGAAGTCGAACACCAAACCGTCCCCCGGCGTGCGCCCAACGCCCGTGAAGGCGATGCGTGCGAGCGGGCCCGACAGCTTCGCCTCGACGCGCAGCGGCGCGATCAGCGCGGGCTGCGAGAGCTCGACCAGCTTCGCGACGCTGACCTCGCCGACGAGCAGATCGCCGACGTACCGCAGCTCCGCGACGACGCCGTCGAGGCGCGCGAGATCCGGGGCGAGCGCCTGCGGCGTCTC
>JANNKN010000251.1:0-19362 GCA_031396315.1 Deltaproteobacteria bacterium | reverse complement strand
CCTGCGACGTTGACGTTCGAGAGGAACGGCGTGAGAGCGCTGGCGCTCGGCGCGTCGGCGATCGAGACGAACACGGCGGCGGCGCGCGAGCGTGCGGCGAGATCACCTGTCGAGCGATGCGCCTCGACCGCCATGGGCGACATTGCATCTGCGAATGCGCTCGCCGTGAGACGCCGCGGGTCCAACGAGAGCGGCGGCTGGGCTCCCGGCCAGAAGGTCCCGAATGCGCGGCCCGACTGTGCGGTTGCTCGCACGAAGCCATGTGCCGCGTTTGCCTCCGCACGCGCGTGCGCGCTGCCGGCGAGCGCTGCGGCTGTGGCGGTCGAGAACGCCGTTCCGCCGCCGATCGCACTCGCGTGGGCGTGCGCAACCCCATCCGCCACGCCTGCGCTCGAGCTCGCTCCGATGTAGGCCAACCCACGATTGCTCGCCTCGGCGCGCGAGTCGGCGAATGAGACTCCTCGCGCGACGTCGTAGACGAACACTTCTCCGTCCCCGAGGTGGCGACCGATCGAGAGACTGCTCGCAAGGTCGCCGGACGCCCCCGGCGGGGGAAGCAGATCGCCCGGGAAGGAAAAGGGCTGGGGGGGAGGGATCAAGATCTTCGCGCCGTCCGCGTGCGCAATTCCGATCACGTCCAGTCGCGCGCGGGACGTGTTAGGCCATAGCGTCGGATCTTCGGCCCGCGCGTAGAGTTCCACGTCTCCGGTGTGATTCTCGCCGCGCACGCAGAGCACGACATCGCTACCGCTGCGCGTCACCTCGAGGTCGAGCAGCGGAGCGGACACCTCCTCGGCGACGAGGTTCGACGCGTCGCACGGCAGATCCTCGGCCCGCAGCGCGCCGGCCGAGAGGGCGATCGCCGCGAGCAGCGCCGGTGCGAATCGGCTTTGGGCTCCACGGCGAGGCTGAGACATGCGGCTCCTCGGCGCAGTCCGCGCCGAGGAGAAAGTGGCCGTACGAGTCCCGCGGTGGCGGGGAATCGAACCTCAGAACAGCGAGTCGAGGAACTCGGCCAGGTCCACCGGATCCACACCGAGGTTGGTGATCTCGACGTTCAGGCTTCCGAGCGGCGCGACGTTCCCGGCGAGGACCGTGTCGATCATGTTCTGATCGAGCGTCACCGACTGACCCCCGAACGAAACGGTGACGTTCGGGCCGCTCGCGGTGCTCACGTCGAAGTCGAACGGGAAGACCTCGGTCGCCCCGCTCAGCACCGAGCCCAATAAGTCGCCCGTCGCCGAGCCGCGGCCTGCGTTCCCGTCCGCGATGTCGACGATGCCGTCGAGCAAGTCTCCGGGGTTCGCGGGGTCGAGAGCGTCCTCGAGCACGCCTCCCACGTCGATCTTCGTTTCCGATTGGGGAGACGCCGGCGCACGGGCGAGCTCGAGCGCCGCGCGCAGCTCCGAATCCGCGCCCTGCACGGCGTGCGTCGGCGCCGGCGAGCCGGCCTCCCACGCATCCCAGGGATCGGGGAAGGGCGTCGCCTCCAGCTCGCCCAGCCGGCCGGTGAAGCCGGGTCGTACTGCGATGGCTTCGAAGCCGTCGCCCTGCAGCGCGACCTCCCCTCGGAACACGCTCGCGAGGTCGGCCGCGCTGGATGCCTCCACCAGGAAGCGCGTGCCCTTCACGCTGACGATGATCTCGGGCGTTCGCACCTCGAACTCGTCGACGATCGCGCGCCGCACGAGATCGAACAGCGACGCGCCCGCGTCGAGATCGACCGACCGGACGGAGCCCTGCTCCGTCGTCTCGACTCCGATCCGTAACAACGAGCGCTCGTAGAGGCGCGCGATGCGCTGATCACCGAGGCGGATCTCCGCGCGCGAGGCGGCGCCCGTGCGGATCGACTCGCCCGCTGCGACGACGTCTCCGGCGTGCGCCGAAACCCAAGCAGTCGGCGCGCCGCGGCCGATCTCGACGGAGCCGACGACGCTCACCAGCGAAGCCGCCGCGAGCGCGCTCGCGGCGAGCAACGTGACGATCGCGAATGCCAACGCACGGAGGATCGATGCTCGCATGGCGTTTCTCCTCGGGGTCAACGAATCGGCCAACGCAGCCGGAGCTGGGTTCCGACGACCTGTCGATCCCAGTCGTACACATCGACGTTCGAGAATCGGCGCGTCTCTCTCGCTCGCAGCTGGAGATCGAGGAAGCGCGTGAGCGGCCGCGAGAGCGTCACGCTCGCGTCGACGGCGTAGTCGCACCGGCGGTCGGGATTGGGATCGCCGACTCCGTCGTCGGACAAGAAGTCGACGGCGTTGCGCGCATCGAAGTGCTCCGCGGCGAGTCCGAGCCGCGCGTCGAGACGAAGGCTCGCGGGGAGCGCGCAGAGCCAGCTCGCATCGACCGCTCCGAAGTGCGAGTCGAAGGCGGGCCCGAGGCCGAAGGGATCGTGGCTCCCTTCGGTGAGCGTGCGCGCGTAGCTCAACTGCGTGACGAACACGCCCGGCGCGAGAAACGCCGTCGGCAGCGAATGACGCAAGCCACCGCCGAAGCGCCAACCATCGCGCTCGAGCGAAGGCAGCGCGGGCGCGTCGACGTGGTCGCGCCGCTCCGCGTGCGTGCGAAGCTGGAAGGCGCCGCGCCGATCGAGGCTCCATCCCAACGTGCTCGCGAGGCTCGCGCTGTGCGAGTGCGTTCGGTCGTCGAGGCGATTGAGCGCAGCGCCGGCCTCGAAGCGCGCGTACGCGTGTGGCGACACTGCGGTGGTCGCGCCGAGGAACAACGCGTGCGACTGCACGTCGAGCGTCTCGAGATCGCTGTGGCGACTCTCATCGATGCGATAGCCGGTGGCGATCTCCGCGCGCTCGTCTCGAAACAGGACCACGCCGAACGCGGCGTCGTAGCGCAGCCGGCTGTCGGCGCGATCGCCGGGGAGCGCCGTGATGTCCTCGTCGCCCTCGAGCGTGGAGTTGGTGTCGTACTCGACGCCGGCGCCGGCCGCGACGGAGAGCCGCGCGAGACCGCGCGGCGAGGCGCTCGCGCTTTGCCGCGAGGCCGCGCGCACGCGCTCGGTGAGCCGGGGATCCAGCTCCTCGGCGCGCGCCAGATGGCGCTCCGCAGACGCGCGGTCGCCGAGGCGCAGCTCCGTCAATCCGAGATAGAGATGCGCGACGGCGTCGTGCTCCCGGTGCGCGATGGCCTCGTGCAGCGCCGCCCGCGCCCCCGCGAGATCCCCGGTCGCGAGCTGCGCGCGGCCGAGGAGCTGAGCGAACCCGGGCCGTCGCGCGGGATCGCGCGCGATTTGCTCGCTAATCACGGTGAGCGCCTCGGCGGCAGCGCCGCGCGAAATCAGCTCTGCGGCGAATGCGCGTGCGACCGCCGGATCGTCCGGATGTGCGGCGGCCGCCGAGCGCAGGAAGTCATCGGCCTTCGGAAGTGCCGATGCCCCACCTGCCAAGCCGGCGGCGATCGCGAGCGCAGCGAGCAGCTTCATGCGTCGGCCGTCTCGCTCGCGGCGATCAGCGCCAGCATCTCGTCGCCCTCTTCGTCGAGGACGCGAAGGAACAGATCGACGAGCGCCGGGTCGAAGTGGACGCCGCGATCTTTCTCGAGGATCTGCCGGACCTTTCCCTGTGGAAATGCCGGCTTGTACGGCCGGGCCGTCGAGAGCGCGTCCCAAACATCGACGACCGCCACGATGCGCGCACCGAGCGGAATCGCCTCGCGGGCGAGGCCATCCGGGTAGCCCGTGCCATCCCATTTCTCATGGTGGTGGCGTACGCAGGCCGACGTCGTCGCGGCGAGGCCTGCAATCGGCCGGAGAATTCGGTGGCCGATCTCCACGTGGCGCTCCATCTCCGTCTTTTCATCGGGGGAGAATCGCCCCGGCTTGAGCAGAATGTGATCTCGGATCCCGATCTTCCCGACGTCATGCAGTAAAGCGCCGAGGCGAATTGCCTCAATTTCCTCCGGGGGAAGTTCGAGCCGGCGCGCCATCGACACGCTGAACAGGGCGAGCCGACGGCAGTGCATCTCGGTGTAGCCATCGCGCGCCTCGACCGCGCTCGCGATCGCCTCGACCGAGGCGTCGAGCGTCGCCCGCAGATCCTCCATCAGGCGGAGCGACCGAACCGTCAGCGCGAGCTGCGAGGCGACGGTGCCGACCGTGCGCAGCTCGATCTCCGAGAGCTCGAGGACGCTGCGCGACTCGACGACGAGCACGCCGACGGCAACGCGGCCTGCCAGCAGAGGCACGTAGATGGCGCGGCCGCGGGTGCCAGTGCGGCCGGGAATGGACGAGAACGAACGCAGGGTCCTGCGCTGGAGTACGTCGGCCGCGACTTCGTCGTCGATCGCGGCGAGTTCGCCGTTCGGTCGCCAGTCGACTCGCGAACCATCGAGCCGGCCGGATGGCGTGGCGCGCAGCAGCGCGACCGCATGCGCATCGACGCTGCGGCCGAGCAGCACCAGGCTCGCCTCGATTCCGTACTCGTCCGCCGCTTGCGCCGTGGACTCGCCGAGATCGTGCAGCGTCGCGAGCGAGAGTTCCCGGCTCGCGAGGCGGATTCCGAGCGTACGCCGGACGCGTTCGAGCCCCGCCGCGTAGTGCGTCGCCAACACGGCGAGCGGCAGCGCGGGCGAGATCAAGACCCCTGCGAAGATCGGCGCGCAGGCGCAAACGACGAGCGTCGCGCCTGCGAGAGCGCCGAAGCCCAGGATGCGCGGCGCGGGCCGCGCGTCACTCAGCAGGCGCGCCGCCACTGCGAGCAGCAAGAAGAGCGCAAAGCGTGCGGGCATGGATGCGGCCGCCAACGGCGTGGCGCCTAGCGAGGCGGCCGCGAGCGAGCGGTACTCGATCGCTTGAACCCAGACACCCGCGCGGGCGGTCCCAATCGGTGTCGTCCAAAGATCCTGGAACTCGGACGCCGTCGCGCCCACGAAGACGACCCGCCCAGCGACGGCGGCGCGATCGAAGCGATCCTCGATCACGTCGGCGAACGAGATGCGGGGCACCTCTGGCGATGCGCGGCGGAAGTCGATGCGGTGCGACTCCGGCAGCGCGCGTGGAGCAGGAGCGCCGAGCTGCCGCAGCGCCGCGAGCGGCAGCGACTCGACGCGACGGCCGGCGAGCTCGGCCGCGCCATAGGCTCGTCGCACGACACCGTCGGAGTCGATCGGCACGACGACGTGCCCGACGTGCGCGCCGGCGTCGACGAATTCGGAGACCGGCCAGTTGACGATCTCGAGCGCACCCACGCCCGGCATGTCCTGGCGCTGCCTCAGTGCGGCGAGGACGACCGGCCCACCCGCACGGATTGCATCCGAGAAGGCGGCGTCGCCCTCGGCGTCGCGAGGTGTCGAGAGATCGACGTCGATGGCCACGACGCGCGCACCGGCGGAGAACAGCTTCGAAGTCAGCTCTGCGTAGCGCGTGCGGCTCCACGGCCACTCTGGGAACGCCCGCAAGCTACGCGGATCGATCTCGACGATCGTGACGTCCGAAAGATCCGCTAGCGCAGGCGCGCTCGAGCGCGCTGCAAGGCGCACGGATGCATCGAACAGCGGACGATCGATGCTCTCGCCGAGCCTCGCTGCCGACAGCACCGTGGCCAGGGCGGCGGTGGCGCAGGCGATCCCGAGCGGTCGCAACAGCACACGCGTCGCCATCTCTCCTCCGGTCCAGCCGCCATCGGCGCGCCGGAGGGACGAGTTGACGACCCAGCCTCAGCCCGAGAGCGCCGGAATCAGATGCTTCGCCACGGTCCCCATCGCAGAGACCACGCTCTCGTGCGCCACGTCCGCGTACTGGAACATGCACATCAGCCGCGTAGCTCCGATCTCGCGGTACGCCTCCATCTTCTTCTTGCACGCGGCCACGTCGCCAATGATGACCGAGGGCACGGGCCGCAGCGTCTCGTGCGCCTCTTCCTTCGAGACGGGATCGCCGGCGGCGAGGCGCCGTAATAACTGCACGATCGGGTGATCCTGCGCGAGCGGAATCTCCGTCTGCGGCGCGTTGCCGAGCGCCAGTGAGCGCTGCGCTGCGGGGTCGTTCGGGAGGAAGTTGCCGCGGATCTGGCTGTACCAGATCTCCGGCGTGGCGTGGAAGACGCGCGGCGCGGTGGCCACGTACCAGAGCGCGCCGAGCGCGGCGCCACTCGCGACGGCCGCCCGCGAGCACGCCGGCGTGGCCGAGATGAATGCGCTGCGTGCGCGTCGCGATCCACGCGAGCAGCATCTCCGGCGCCGAGCTCCAGCTGAATTCGAGCGCGCCGTGATGCTCGACGGCCCACCAGCAATCGAAGCCGGCTTTGTCGGCGAACACGGCCTGATCGAGCGTCTCGCGAAACACGCGCGATTCGTGATCGGGCGCGATCGGTGCAGCTTTCTGCGTCTCGCAGAACACGTCGAGCTTCGTGGGTGGTGTAGTTCGCTCCGAGCGGCCGCCACAAGCGAGCCGCACGCGTTAGGATGGCCCGACGTTCGAGGGGATATTCATGCGTGCGGTTCTCAGCGTCCTGTTCGTGCTCGCGCTGTCCGCCTGTGGCGGTCCCGTCGGGCCGATCTCGGGCAGCGCTTTGTCGGGAGCCGTCGAGCCCGCGCCCGCGGACTGGTCGTTCATCGAGGATGTCGAGCAGGTACAGCTCGAAACCAACCCCGCGGCTCCGCATTCGGTGAACACTTGGATCGGCACGAACGCAGGAGCGCTCTATGTCCCCACCTCGATGATCCGCGGGCCGAAGCTGCCGACCGAGCGCGAGTGGGTGCGCAACGTCGAAGCTGACGAGCGCGTGCGCCTCCGCATCGACGACGCCATCTACGAGCTGCGCGCAGTTCGCGTAATCGACGACACCGAGGCCGCCACGGCGCGCGCCGCGCTCGAGAAAAAGTACGCGCTCGACGCAAGCGACATGGACCCCGAGCGCGAAATCTGGCTCTTCCGCCTAACCCCTCGCTGACCCCCAGCGGGAGGCGCGCCCCGCGCCGATCCGCCTCTTCTCTTCCCTCCCCTTCGCCACCGAGCCGACCCGAGCAAGAGCGCGGCGGGGCGGCGGCGGCCGGCGGAGCGCGAATCAAGCACAGGCCGGCCCCGATCTCCGTGCATCGCAACACCTCGAAGGGCGCGCTCGAGTCAACGCAGCGATCCGCCCGCCAAGAGGGGCCGCAGCCGAGCCATCGCGCGCAGCCGGCCGCCGCCGCCCCGCCGCGCGCTACCCGCGCGCACCCCAATTCACTCGGTGCGTCCCCTCACCTTGTTGAACACCTGCTCCGCGCTCTGACGCACGGCCTGCATGTGCGGGCCGGCTTGCAGATCGCCGCCGGTGCGAATCACGCTGCGCGAGCCACGCGCTTCGAGCGCAGTGTGCACGAAGCGCTTATTGATGCTGAGCACCGCCACGGGCGTCTGCGCCATCGCGCTCGCGATCTCGAGCACGCGCGCCTCGAGCTCCTCCGGCGCGAACGCGCGGTTCACGAGGCCTGCACGCTCCGCCTCGTCGCCGCTGTAGACGCGCCCCGTCAAATGCAGCTCCATCGCGTGGCGCGCCTGCATCAGCACCGGAAACCACGCGAAGTCCGGCAGGCCGGCGATGCGCAGCACGGGATGCGAGAGCTTCGCGTCGCTCGCGGCGTAAGCGAGATCACACGCGCCCGCGAGCTCGAGGCCGCCCGCCATCGCAAAGCCGTGAATCTGCGCGATCACCGGCTTCGCGAGATCCCAGATCGACATCCAACCTTCGCTGACGTGCCGCGCCCACTGCAGCCCCACGTTTGGCGTGAAGTACGGCTGGTTCGCGCCGAGGTCGCTCTTCAAGTCGTAGCCCGACGAAAAGCACGGGCCAGCACCGCACACGATCGTGACGGAGATTGCATCGTCGCCGTCCGCCGCTTGGAGGGCATGCAGCAGCTCGCCGCGCAGCAGATTCGAGATCGCGTTGCGCTTCTCGGGGCGATTCAACGTGATGCGCCGCACGCGCGGCGCGGGGTCGTCGACGAGGATCGCTTGGTACTCGGTCATGGCGGCTGCCTCCGGGCCGCGCACGCTACCGCGCCTCGAACTTGTTGGGGCGCGGGCGCTGAACTTCGCGTCGCAGCGCGCCGATGAAGCGCTACACGAACGGGGCGATGGGAAGCGCATGATCGAGCTCGACGGCCAGCTGCGCGATGCCAACGGCGGGCGCATCACGCCCGTCACGCTACACGCGTTCTCGGACGCGGCGCTCCACGTCGAGGGCGCGGGCCGCTCGCTCCAGCTCACGGCGCGCGCGCTGCGCCTCGGCGCGCGAGCCGCGGACGGCTCGCGCGCCCTGCGCCTCGAAGACGGCGCGGTCGTCGCGATCGCGAAGAGCGACGAGTTCGAGCGCTGGATTCAGCGCCACCGCGGCGGCGGCGAGGGGCTGCTCTCGGCGCGCGCGCGGCGCATCGCGCGGACGATCGGCTCGCTCGCGGCGACCGTGCTCGCGATCGTGGTGATCGTGCGCGTCGCGGTGCCGGGCATCGCGTGGCTCGCCGCACGCGCGTTGCCGTACTCCGCGGACGAGAAGCTCGGCGCGGGCGTGCTACGTGCGCTCGACGCCTCGTTCGCCGCGAGCGCACTCGACGAGACTCGCCGCGCGCAGGTGCGCGCCAGCTTCGAGCGCGTCACTTCCTACGCGCATCTCACGCACCCGGCGGCGCTCGAGTTTCGCGCGGGCGGCGAGCAAATGGGCGCGAACGCCTTCGCGCTGCCGGGAGGCACCGTGGTCGTGACCGACGAGCTCGTCGCGCTCGCGGACACGGACGACGAGATCGCCGCCGTGCTCGCCCACGAGCTCGGGCATCTCCACCACCGCCACGGACTGCGCGCGGTGCTGCAAGCGATGGGCATCGGCGCGCTTGCCGCTGGCGCGTTAGGCGACCTCGACGGTGCGGGCATCGCAGCTGCGGCGCCGGTGCTGTTACAGCTTCAATACTCGCGCGGCTTCGAGCGCGAGGCCGATGCCTTCGCGCAGCAAGTTCTCAGAGACGCGGGCATCGACGCGAACTCACTCGGGCGCATGCTCGTGCGCCTCGAGGCCTCGCATCCGGGCGGGGAGCTGCCGAGCTACCTCTCCTCGCATCCGCCCACGGAAGAGCGCCAGCGCGCGCTGCGTTAGTCGAGCCAGGTCACATCGGCGCTGGCGTTCTCGCGCAGCGTCTCCGCGTCCTCGGGAAGCAGAAAGCGCTGCTGCTCGAGCTTGTTCACGCGCCGTACGTAGGGACGCGTGTAGCGGCGAACCGACGGATAGAGCGCGTTCAGGGTGGGGTCGTCGAAGCGCGTGACGGCGCCCGAGAGGCGACACACGAGTGCGCCGATCGGCTGGAGAAACGACGGCAGCGCGGGGTCTACGGTGTTGCTCGGCGCGTAGCTCGCGATCGGCACATCGAGCTCGGGCAGGCGAATGCCACCGCGCGCATTGCCGTAGGCGTCGCGCACGATCTCGCCGTTCGCGACCTCGAGCGCTTCGGCGCGCGGAAGCGGCACCCCCTTCGCGACGCGCCGCTCGAGCGCCTCCCACATCGCGTTGTAGAGATGCGCGCCGACCACCGGGCCGTCCGCGAACGAGTTGATCGGGCTCTCGCAGAAATCCTCGAGCGTGTAACCCGTGCCGGCGACGTCGATGTTCTCGTGCACCACGTTGTGCGCCGTGCCCGCAGTTTCGTAATAACGGAACTCCTCCGTGCTCGCCTGCCGGGCGTTCAGGGCGAGCAGCCCGAAGCCGCTCGCGACGCCGCCCAAGTCCGTCTCCGTCTGCGCGCGAATCACCGGCACCGGCAGATCCGTGCGTACACCCGTCGCGGAGCCCGCGAGCTGTGGCGTGCAAATCGGGTACGCCGGGGCGCCGGCGCTCCCGCACGCGACGCCGAAGTTGATCGGCCGCGCCGAGAACGCAGCCTGGATGAAGTATCCGTCGTTATCAGGGAAATGGAAGGCATTCGCGTAGGTGATCACCGATCCGCCCTGCTGAGACTGGCCGGCGTGAAAAACGCGCTCCACCGCATAATGAGCAGAGAGCGGGCTGCCGCTTCCACTGCGCAGCGCGTGCGCGATCTGGCTCATCAGCTCGTAAGCGAGCCCATTCTCAGGCAGCGAGAGCGAGGCATAACGGGTGCCGCAGATCGGCGGCAGCAAGCCGAACAACCGGCAGCCGTTGCGCATGAAGCGGATCGCGGTGTCGCTGTTCGTGACGCCGACGTAGACGATGCCTTTGCGCCCGAAATACTCGGCTGAGGCGTCCCAAGACGGCGACGAATCGAAACCGGCCGTCGAGTTGAGCCACTCGACTACGACCGTGCCGTTGAAATCCGCAGGATCCGCGGGGCGACGCAGTACGAAGCGAGTCTTATAGGGGACGCCGGTTTGCACCGGGACGACCTCCGTCGGCACCGGCGGATCGGCGTAGCTGAAGAGCGTCGCCGCGCCCGACGCGAACCATTCTTCCTCGACGTACGGAATGGGGAACGCGGCGATCGAGCGGAAGCCCGTCGGGAACGCCGGCCCGAGCGTGTCGTCGGGAGCCTCGATCGTGATCGGATCCGCGGGCCCCGCCTGAGCGGCGGTACCCAGCGCGAACGGAAACGCGAACGCGGCGGCGAGAACGAGCGAGCGGCGCGGCATCGGAAGCCTCCTCGGTGCTCGAAACATATTACGCCAACGGAGAACTGCAGAGCGCCTCAGGCCGCCTGCTTCGGATCGGGGCGGAACATTCCCCCCGCGCTCCACTGCACGAACGCCCAGCGCGCCCATCCCACCAGCGCGAGCGCGAGCCACAGCGACCACGCGAGCATCGCCGCGCGATACCACCAGGTCGAGAGCGAGACGACCCACGGCACCGGGAGCTGCGCCGCGCTGCGATCCACGTACCAGCGCAGCGCGAACGAGTCCGAGCCGTTGCCGGCGATGCGCATCTCGGGCGCGCCTAACAATCCGTGCTGAATCGCGTAGACGAGCGCAGCTGCGGCAGTCAGTGTGAGCGCGACGAGCGCGAGCTGGAGCAATCGGAACAGCCACGGGCGCAGCGTCGCGACGCGCTCTGCTTCGCGGCCGCGCAGCCCGAGCAGCAGCAAGCACGCGACCACGGGCACACTCGCGGCATAAGGCGCTTGCGTGAGGCCGACGCCGAGCAGCAGCCAGTGCTGCGCGCGCAACGGTGTGAACGTGAGCCGGCCGAGCCCCCACGCGAGACCCGCGACGATCGCGAGCGCTGACCAGAACATCACGCTCGGGCCGAGTCGCGGACCGCCCGCGAACAGCACCCAACGCTTCTCGGGCACCGCAATTTCGACGTGCGCGTTCACTGAAGACGCGCCGAGATCGAGTGCGCTACTCCGGAAGACCATCGAAATTCCGCGCGGCTCGCGCCAGGCCAGCTGCACTTCGCGCGCGCCGGGCGTCAGCGTGAGGGGCACGCGATCGCCCTCCTGGCGCAGCGGCTGCGGCATCCCGTTCACCACGAGCGCGGTGAGCTGTGCACCGGCGGGCAGCGTGATCGCGTGCTGTCCACCCTGGCTGCTGCGGAGCGCGAGCGTGAGCACCGCGTCGGTGGCGCGCAGCCCCGGCGCGAGCACGAGTTGGCTGCGATCGAAGGTGAGCGTCGCGCCGTCGCTGCCGGCGGGCCGCTCGATCGCGAGCTCGACTTTCTCGCCGGGCCACGGTCGCCATTCCCGCGCGCGCTGTCCTTCGCGCAGCTCGTCCACGGGCGGAATGCCTTCCGCCTCGACGTGCCACAGGGGCCCCGCCATCAGCTGCCACACCTCCGTCCACTGCACGTCCTTGGGTGCCGCCAGCTCGACCCGCTTCGCGATCGCGAGCGTCGCCGTGTAGCCCGCGACGTTCTCGCCAGCGGGAATCGTGACGAGCGCGCGGCCGCGCTTCACGCGGACTCCCGGGGTTGTTACGGACTCACCCGCGAGCAGCGGCACCTCGACGACGATCGCGCCGTCCTGCGGAGCGACCCGCGTCACGGTCGTCTGCGTCGACCACGAGAGCCCGAGCCCGAGCGAGCGCGTCACCTGCACGAACTGCGGAATCGCAGACGCCTCGAGGCGCGCCCCGGATTTATCAGGTTGCACGGCGCGCGCAGCGCGCACGAGCTGAAGAGCCCCGCGCGCCGTGCCGTCGGGCTGGATGCCGACCACTGCCCAGCCTGAGGGCGGCGTTGCGATTTCGACGCGCTTCGGCGCGAGCGGCAGCGGCAGCTCGACGGTTGCACGCGGCGGCAGCGCGCCCACGAGCTGCACCTCGTGATGCCCCACTGCGACGCGAAGCCAGAGCACGCCGTCATCACCGCGGCGAAGTGCGCTGGCGGGCTCACCGTCGAGCAGCACCGCGCTGGGAAGCCACGCGCCCTCGCCTCGCCCGCCACCGGGCAGCGGCACGCCCGTCTCGGCTGCGACATCGAGCGTGAGCCGTAGCTCGAGGCGCTCCGGCGCAATCGCGAGCGCGGCGCGTGACACCGTGGCGCAGCTCGCCGCACAGTCCGGCGCCGCGAGCAGCCGCGCGCGCAGCTGGTCGAGCAGCTCGGGAGTGGGGAGGTCCGCCCGCGCGGGCGGCGGCGCGAGCCATGCGATCGACGCGATCGCAATCGCGAGCGCCGCGGCCGAGGCGGCGGTGGAGCCACTGGCCGGGTTGTCAGGCTCGCCCGGCGCGCCGTCGTGTTCTCGCGTTCGCCAAGCCCGCGCGAACACCGCCGCGAGCGCAACAACGAGTAGGACGCGCGCGATCGCGAGGCCCGCGTTCGCCCACCCTGGCAGCAGCCAAAGGCCCAACTGTTGATCGCGTGTGACCGGGCCCGACCAGGTGAGCGCGACCGACTGCCACGTCCAGTCCGGGCGACCAGGGCCGGTGGGAATGCGCGCCGTCGGGTCGGGCGCGAAGTTCGACTTGCCGTAGCTCGAGCTCGAGCTCGAGTAGGAGTCGCTGTCATAGCGATTCTCGAGACGACGTCTCACCCCTTGCTTCTCGAGTGCGTTCAACCTGGCGTCGGGTGGCGCTGGCATGGATTCCTCCATCGCAGCGGACTCCTCAGCGGCACCCGCTGCGTCGGCCACGGCATCCATCGCCATCGTCGCCTCGGGCGCGGCCCGGAACGCCACCTCGCCTTGCATCGCCATGACATCCGCGCGCTCCCACGGACGCTCGAGCGCGGGGAAGAGCCCCACGCGTACCTGTCGAATCGCGAACGGCACGGCGATCACGATCAACGCGATGCCGGTTGCGAGGTGCGCGAACCGCACCCAACGCGCAAGCCGGCCCCTGATCGCGACGCGCCGTAGCGCCTCCATCACCGCAAGCGCGAGCCACACGAGCGCGGGGCCGTCGCTTTCGGTCCAGGTGAGCGCGAGCGTTGCGAGTGCGAGCGCAGCGGCGTTCGTGCCGAACAGGCGCCACACCGCGACGCCGATCAGCAGCACGAAGAACACCGAGAGCAGATCCCAGTCCGCGATCCAGGTGGGGCTCGCGTCGTCGACTCCGGTGGCGTGCAGCAATCGATAGCCCGGCGGAATCATCAGGGTGCCTGCGACCGAGTCGAAGTCGTGATCCCAGCCGACCGCGGGCAGGCTGCGTGCGCCGCCTTCGACGCGGCTGTCCGCTTCGAGCGCGACGCCACCGAGGGCGGTCTCGACCCCTAATCGCTCGCTGCCTGCACGCTTCGTGATCGGTTGATCCTGGCCCGCGATCGCGACTCGGCCGAGCGCGGTGCGCTCGTTCATCTCGAGCCGCAGCGAGCTGCGCAGAGTGCCGGTGATCTGGTCGACGACGGTCGCGCCACCGCCGTCGAAATCGAGATGCCAGGTGCGCTGGAGCGCGAGCTGATCCGCGGAGCTGCCCTCGTTGCCGCGACGCTTCTCGACGAGGCGCAAGTTCGCGCCAGGCTCGAGGCGATACGCCGGGAGATCGCGCCACTCTGGCGGCATCTCCGTTTGCGTGGGATCGACCGACGGCGCGCCCTCGATCTCGACGAGCCGCAGCTGCGGCGCCAGCGCGACGGCCCAGATCTCCGTGCCGTCCCAGCGCACGCCCTTCGGCTGCGCAGGCGGACCAAAGCTCTCCGTACGTTCGGCAACGCGCGCCTCCACCTGCACCTGCCACTGGCCCGGGCGCACCTGCACGCGCAGCCGCCCGTCGGGATCGATGCGCGCGGGCAGCGAAGAGTGCAGCGCCGTCGGCAACGTGCCGGTCGGCAGTACGACGCCGAGCACTTCCTCGCGCGCTTCCCCTGACGCGCGCAGAGTGATTACGGTCGAGAGCCGCACCGGTACGCCGTCCTCGAGTCGGCGATGAACCTCGATGTCGACGCGATTCTCAGCCACCGCGCCGACCGAGGCGCTGGCGCTCGAATCCCGCAGCCAGAGCGTGCCGCCGTCGTCGCGACGGGGCCGCGCAATGCGCTGCCCGCCCAATGACAGCTCGACGATCCCGACGCTGGTGGGCACGGGCAGGCCGGGCGGCAGCGCGCTCCACACGAAGCGGCCTGAGAGATGATGCACACCGCGCGCGAGGCGAACCGCGGGCGCACTGCCGCGCGTGACGACGGGAACCGAGGCGCTGCCCTCCCGCACGTCTTCCGGCCAGGGACCGTCGCCGCCACCCGGCAGCGCGACATGCGCCGGCGTCGCGACGAATACGTCCTGCTCGAACAATCCGCCCTTCGCGTCGAGCGAGAGCGAGAGCCGGCCAGGCCATACGCATTCGCGATTCCCTGCCTCCG
Organism: Deltaproteobacteria bacterium; assembly: GCA_031396315.1. GTDB lineage: Bacteria > Myxococcota_A > UBA9160 > UBA9160 > UBA6930 > VGRF01. Next base: position 4,687 of record JANNKN010000251.1, on the reverse strand, counting down.
CGAGGAACGGGCACGTCTCCTGCTCGTGATCGCGCAACACCCAATCCACCCACGCGCGCAGCGGCTCCGGCACGTCCTCGCGCGCGAGCGGCTCGGCATGAGCGCTGAGCGCGAGCAAGAGCGTGGCGAGGCAAGCGGCGAATGCGCGCATCGAATCCCCCAATGCGAGTCGAGAGGCAGTCGCGAGCGCGCGTCGGGTGCGCGCTCGCGTGCGAATCACTCTACTCGGGGCGCGCGTGCGCGCCGCGAGAATCTCGACCGCGCGCGTAAAGGCTGCGTAAACGCGAGCACTAGCGGCGCTTCGGTTGCTCCGGCGGCGCCGCAATGCGCGCGTGGGCGAGCGCCTTCTTCTTCGCGCCCTGCAAGTCGTAATGCCTGCGCGTCACGATGCGCTGCGCGTAGAGGCCGCCGCCCGCCTGAATGTTGGTGACCGATTTCCAGCCGCCGAGCGAGTCCGCCGTCAGATCGCGGATCGCGTGGAACAGCTTCGTGCGGTACTCGCCGTCGACGCCGGGGCCCGTGGACATGTACTTGCGCACGAGATGGCCGACCTCGGCGTTCTCGAGATCCGAGATCGCGGGGGCGGTCACCACCGAGCCGCCCGAGATGTCGTGCAGGTGGCGCACCATCAGGTTGTAGTTCGCGGCGCCATAATACTTCGCCGCATTCGTGTAGAGCTCGTCGGGGAACGCCGCGCCTTCGGGCGTGATGTGACAGTTGGCGATCGCCGCCTCGAGGCCCGCGCGCAGAATCGTCGCATGGATGATCATCTCCGAGATCTTCTCGCGGATGTGCGGCTCGCCCGCGAGGCCGTTCGCCTCGGCCATCAGCTGCGCGAATCCCACGAGCTGATCGCCCTCGTCGACGAACGCCGCGAGCCCGCCGAGCCGCTCCCAGAGGCCGAGCGAGTGCGCGAAGACCGCCGCGTGCTGCGTCTCGCCGTCGAGAAAAATGCGCTCCTCGGGCACGAACACATCGTCGAAGATCACGAAGCCTTCGGGCATGTGGTGCTGGCTCGAGATCGGGAACGAGCGCGGATCGCCGTTCCGCGGCGCGTACGTCGTGTTCACGATGCGCACGCCCGGCGAATTGACGGGCACCATCGCCGCGATCGCGTAGGCCTCCTCGCCCGCCTTCATCGCCTTCGTCGGAATGGTCATTAGGTCGTGCGCGTAAGAGGCGCCGGAGATGTGCAGCTTCGCGCCGCGAATCACCACGCCGCCGGGCTTGCGGCCGACGACGCGCACGTACGCGTCCGGATCATGCTGCTTGCCGGGCGGCAGCGAGCGGTCGCCCTTCGCGTCCGTAATGCATTCGACGATGCGGATGTCGTCCTTCTGCGACTGATCCACGTAAGCGCCGATGCGCTCCACATACTTCGGACAGTCGCCGATCTTCGCCGCAGCCGTCATCAGAGTCATCACGGACTGATAAGTCACGTTCGCGACCAGATCGGCCTGCGCGAGAATCGGCAGCCGCGCCTTGAGATCCGCTGCCGAGGTCGCGACGCGCATCAGCGGGCTCGTCGCGTTCGGGTCGGGCGAATAGAAGCGGTCGTACGTCGCCGCGACCTCGCTGACGGTGTGCCCGAGAACTGGATCGCCCTCGATGTCGGAGATGCGCTTGCCTTCGAAGTAAGTTGCGCGGCCATCGTTGAGCGAGGCTCGATACTGGGCGCCGGTCTTCATGATTGGGCTCCTGCGGGATGCCCGACTCTAGACCGGCGCCCATCGCGGCTGCCGCTGTGTGATCGCGCGCGCAGAGTGCGGTGCGCTCGATTCGCCCTGCGCTCCCCGCCTCACAGCGAATCGAGGAACGCGAGGAGCTGGCGCTGCTGAGCGAGCGACAGGCGCTCGAAGCGGATCCGAGCGGATGTCGCCTGGCCGCCGTGGCGCGTAATCGCATCTTGCCGGCTGAAGGACAGCCCGTCGTGCATCAGCCGGTTGCGCGTGCGCAGACCCCAGAGCGGAGCCGTGCGAATCTGACGCGCGGTCGCTGCGTAAGCCGCGCCGGGCAACACGGGGATGCCGTCTCCGCTGCCGACGTCGTGCAGCAGGAAGTCGCTGTACGGATGGATCGCCTTGTCGCCGAGCGCGGCCGGCACGACGAATGCGCCGCCGTTGATAGGCGTGCCCGCGCGCGCCGTAACAATCGTGCCCACGTGACAAGTGGCGCAGCCGACCTGGCCGAACCACTGCTCGCCAGCGCGCACGTCCTGCGTCTCGAGGCCGCGCGAAGGGGCTTTCGTCGAGCGCATGAAATCGGCGAAGGCGATCACGTCGATGCCGTCGTCTTCGGGATCGGCCACGGCGTCGAAGCCCGAGCCGATTCCGACGAAGGCGCCGCTCGACGTGTTCTCGTCGGGCAGAGTCGGCGTCGTGATGCCCATCTCATTCAGGTACGCGTCGGCGGCGAACGACTGCAGGCTCGCATGTTGGCTCTTCCAGCCGAAGCGGCCGATTCGAACCTGCCCGTTCGCTTCGAGCACGGGCACCGAGACGGCGGTTCCGCGCTGCGCCGAAGGCTGGCGATCACGGATCGCGAGCAGCGTCGTGTTCGAGATCGCCTCGACGAAGCCGGCGCCGAGCGTGCTCGTCGAGAGTCGCAGCGTTCGCACGGCATCCTGCGCGGAAACGCGCTCGACGATGTCGGCGTGAGTCGCGCGCGAGTGGATCAGCGAGCCGCCGATCGACTCCATGAACTGACCGTTCACGAGCCGGCCGGTGCGCTGCTCGGCGATCTGGCTCGAGCCACCGGTGACGACGTTCTGATGACACTCGCGACAGCTCTGGGCGTTGTACGTGGGCCCGAGGCCGTCCTCCGCTCCTTCGGCTTCCTCGAAGATGAAGCGATTGTCGTTGAACGAGGCGAGCGGCGAGACCGTCCCCTCGTCGATGCCGTCGAAGGGTGGGCCTTGCGGCAGGTAGCCGTTCGTCAAGTCGTCGAAGCCGGTGGGCGCTTCGACCGGCGCGGCGACGGACTGCGCGATGCGACCCGCTGCGAGCGGAGCGTCCTCACTCGAAAGCGTCCCGCTCGTGCGGAACCGATCGCGCGGCGCGGCGACGGCGTCGCTCGCAACCAGACACGCGCTGCCGAGCAGCGCCGAGGTCATTAGGGAAGAGAGAGTTCGACGTCGGTCGAGCTTCGACATGAGTGCTCCTCGCTCGGGGATCGAGCGGTCGGAGCATGGTCGACGAACGGGCAGCGAGCGGTGCCCGCGGTCACTGGCAGCACAGTGGGCGGCGTCACGTGTCGCGCGTCACGTTGGGGCGGACAATAACAACTCAGGCTGCGCGCACCGGCTCGCGAGCTAAGTGGAGACGGTCACACGCATGAACGTCGCGGAAATCGACGTGCCGCTGGCGCCGCCCGTGTTCTGCGCTTTTGCCAGCTCTACGAGTTGGCCACGGAGCTCCTCGACCTTTCCGTTCTTGTCGGCAGCCTCGAACGCATTCATGGTCGGGCCATAGAACCGCCGGAACAAATCGATGAAAGCTGCGGGGCCGACCGTGGGCGACCCAAAGAAATAGGTGTCCTTGCGCATGGAGACCTTCTCCTTGGGCACTCCTGCCTGGCCAAAGCGTTCGAGGATGTGGCTCTCGACACCCCAGGTCATCGGGCTGACGAAGCCTTCCGGCGGCGGCGGCGTGAACGCCGAGCTGATCTTCAAAACCTGCGAGACGAAGGACGTCGGATCGTTCGGGATCCAGTTCCCCATGACGATCCGGCCACCGGGCTTCGTGACGCGAACCAGTTCCTTGGCAACGTCGAACGGCTTGGGAGCAAACATCGCCCCGAAGATCGAGAGACTCAGATCAAAGGAGTGGTCGCTGACGCCTTCCAGGCTGCACGCATCTCCGACCTGGAACTTCAGCCGGTGTAGGCCCGCCTCCTTCGCACGCTTGTTGCCGGCATCGACGAGGTTCTGTGCGATGTCGATCCCCACGACCTCTGCGCCGAGGCGCGCGAGAGGAAGCGCCGTGGTGCCATCTCCGCAGCCGAGATCGAGGATCCGCATTGGCGGCTTGATGCCGAGAGACGATACGAGCGCCTCCCCGGACTCCCGCATGAATGCCGCGATCTCGGTGAAGTCGCCCTTCTCCCACAGCGCCTTGTTCGGATTCATCATTGCTCCTTTCGACGAAGCTTCTCCACCGGCATGTGCGCGGCCGTCAGCCTGAGCCGATTGTTAGGCCGCGACTCTCGCGCAGCATCCTGAGCGTGTGCTGGACGAAACTCTCTTCATCGTAGGGCTCCTCCTCGAGCGCGGGGGGCACCCACATCCGACGATCGTCGGACCGATAGAGGTCGCCTCCGTAGACGTGTAGCGAGCAGGTGCGGCTCCTCGGGCGAAGTGGAGAGGTCATGGATGGAGTCGGGATCGAGCACGATTGCGTCACCCGGGCGAATCGATGGGTGCCCGGCAACGGAGAGAGTGCGCCCGGCTCGTCGATAGAGGGCCTGGTCCTCCCGGCCCCGGTAGACCGAGACGACAGCCCACGTGCCGTGGTTGTGAGGAACGGCCCGCCCCGAACGGGGGTATGCAGTGTGAAGAATGGTGAGGCGAGGCGAATGATGGAGGCGCCAGGCCGTGGGGTCGCGTGCCGGTGGCGGGGTGATCTCCGAAGGCCTCGCAACGACCCGGAGTAGCTCTGCCTGGATTACTGATGGTGCGTCGGGCCGACCG
>JANNKN010000241.1:0-28480 GCA_031396315.1 Deltaproteobacteria bacterium | reverse complement strand
CGCGATCCGATGGGCGGCGGCAAGGCACTGACAGGTGAGGCGTGCGCACGGCTCGTGCCCGACCTGCGCGCGCGCGTGCTCAGCGGCGATGCCGTCGTATTGATTGCGCGGCGCGCGGGGCAGGCGGTGGGCGTCGCGGTGTGCCTCACGAGCTACTCGACGTTCAGCGCGCGGCCCGTACTCAACGTGCACGACCTCGCGGTGATTCCCGAAGTGCGCGGCCAGGGCGTCGGCCGCGCGCTGCTCTCGGCCGTCGAGGCCGCGGCACTCTCGCGCCGCTGCGGCAAGGTCACGCTCGAGGTGCGAGAAGACAATGCGCGCGCGCGCCAGCTCTACGAGCGCGTCGGCTTTGCAGATTCAGCACTCGGCGGCGGCGCGCGCGTGCGGATGTTCTTCCTCGAGAAGAACTTGTGAGCGGCGAGATCTTCGGCTGGGCACTGGCAGCGCTGCTCATTCTGCTCGGCCTCGCCGGGTTGTTATTGCCGGGTCTACCCGGCGCGCCCTTGGTGTTCCTCGGACTGGTCGTGGCCGCTTGGGTCGAGGATTTCGCCTACGTCGGCTGGGGTTGGCTCGCGCTGCTCGGCGCGATCGCCGCGCTCACGATCGCGGTCGACTTCGCGGCCACGGCACTCGGCGCCAAAAAATTCGGCGCGTCGCCGCGCGCGGTGCTCGGTGCCGTGGTCGGCGGCATCGCAGGCATGTTCTTCCCGCCGATCGGTCTCGTGCTCGGGCCGTTCGCGGGCGCCGTGCTCGCAGAGCTCTCGCAGCAGCGCGACTTCGAATCCGCCCAGCGCGCGGGCTTCGGCGCGACGCTCGGCTTCTTGCTCGGCGGAGTCGCGAAGCTCGCGCTCGCCTTCGCGATGATCGGGATCTTCGCGGCCGTGCGCTTCGCGAACCAAGCGTCGTGATGTTCAAGACCTGCCCGAGCTGCGGAGACGAGTTCGTCGAGCACGTCGTCGAATGCCCGGATTGCCGTGTGCCGCTGCGGGCCGCGGGCGACTCGGCGGCGGACGCAGCGCCGATCCCCGAGCCAGCAGCGAACGCGCAGATCGAACGCGCGGTCCTGCTTCGACACGGCGACACGTCCGAGCTGCGCCAGCTCGCGGAGGCGCTCACCGCCGCGAGTATTCCGTGCGCGGTCGATACGGATCCTCCGGGCGAGACACTTCCCGGCGGTAGGCAGATCGTGCGAGGCGGCGCGCCAGGCAACGCAGCTCGGCTCGCGGTCTACGTGGACGCGGACGACGCGCGCGACGCATCTGCCGTGCTCGCGGAGTGGCTCGCGCTGAGCATTCCCGGCGCCGAGCACGCGAACGCCACGTCCGCGGACGGCGGGTGCCCTGGCTGCGGCGATCCGCTGCCTGACAACGCCGTGGCGTGCCTCTCGTGCGGGCTCGAGTTCCCCCCGCTCGAAGTGGCGTGCCCGCAGTGCGGCCAGTCGGTCGCGGTCGAGGCGGAGAGCTGCTCGCACTGCGGCCATCGCCCGTGAGGCGCAGTGCGGCCGCGGCCTTCGCCGTGTTCGCGGCGCTCGCGGGGCTCGGCGCACTTCTCAGGGAGAAGCCCGAGCTGCTCGCTCCGGATGCGCGCGACGTCGAGGACGTGGTTTTGCTGCACGGCCTCGGGCGCACCGATCGCGCGATGCGTCCACTCGAGCATGCGCTCGTCGGCGCCGGCTATCGCGTGCACAATCTCGCGTATCCGTCGCTCGCCGAGGAACCCGCGCAGCTGGTCTCGATCATCTCCGAGCAGATCGACGCGTGCTGTGCGCACGCCGAGAAGCTGCACCTCGTCACGCACTCGCTCGGCGGCCTGCTTGCGCGGGCGGCGCTCGCGCAGCATCCGCGCGCGAATCTCGGCCGCGTGGTGATGCTCGCGCCCCCTAACAATGGGAGTGCCTACGCCGATCTCGCGCGGGGGGCGAGGCGCACCGGGCTGGCGCTCGCTCCGGCCGTTGCCGCACTCGGCACCGACCCTCTCGGCCTCGCGCGCAAACTGCCGACGCCGAACTACGAGGTGGGCGTGATCGCGGGTACGCGCTCGATCAACCCGCTCGATCCGCTGCTGGGTGCGGGTGCGAGCGATGGCGCCGTCTCGGTCGCGAGCACGCGGCTGCAGGGTATGGCGGATTTCGTCACAGTGGACGCGACCCACTCTTCGATTCGGCGCAAGCCGGAGGTGCACGCCCAGGTGATCGCGTTCCTACGCAGCGGGCACTTCGAGCACACAGCGGCACCGCTGCGGGCGGGCGTCGCGAGGTGAGGCCATGAGCTCGAGCGATCTCGTTCTCTACATGTTCCCGGCGTCGCACTACAACGAGAAGGTGCGCTGGGCGCTCGATTGGAAGGGCCTCGCGCACACGCGCATTCCAGTTCTGCCGGGCCCGCACGTAGCGCAGATGAAGCGGCTCTCGGGGCAGCCCCAGACTCCCGTGCTCCTGATCCATGGCACCGCGTTCTCGGGCTCGGCGAGCATTCTCGACGCGCTCGAGCGCACGTTTCCCGAGCGCCCGCTCTACCCCGCCCTGCCCGCTGCGCGCGAACGTGCGCTCGAACTGCAGCGCAAGTTCGACGACGAGGTGGGTCCCGCGGTGCGCACCGTCGTGTTCTCGGAGCTGATTCACGAGCTCGGCTATTTGTGCAGAGTGTTCGCGCGCGGACAGCCGCCTCTGAAGCGCACGCTCTACCGCGCGCTACTGCCGCTCGTGCGGCCGCTGATCGCGAAGGGAAACGCCGTGACGCCCGAGAACATCCCGGTTGCGTTCGCGCGCACCCAGCAGGCGCTCGACGAGGCCGTGCGACTCGTCGGCGCGAGCGGGCAGATCGTGGGCGACACGTTCACGGTGGCGGATCTCACGCTCGCCGCGCTGCTCGCACCGCTCGCCGAGATCTCGCACCCGGACATGGCGCGCCCGCAGCCCGTGCCCGCGCGCATGCAAGCGCTGTATGCGCGCTTCGAGCAGCACGCTGCGATTCAGTGGGTGCGCGAGCAGTACGCGAAGCACCGGCCTGCGTCGCGAGGCGCGCCGGCCTAACATGTGACGATGGCGCGGCAGGCTCTCGCTGGAGTGCTCGGTGTGCTGCTCACAGCTGCGCTCGTGACGTTTGCGCTGGGCGAGCTGGTACCGGGCGCCGTGCTCTACACGCGCGACAACGCGGGCGAGTGGGCCGCCACCAAGCTCTGGGTGCTCGATCGCGAAGGCACGACCTGGATACGCGTCGCGCGGCCTGGCAGCGCGTGGTACCGGCGCCTGCGTGTCGACCCGCGCATCGAGCTCGAACGCGACGGCGCGCGGGCCACTTATCGCGCGCGCCCACATCCCGAGCCTGCAACGCGCGCCGCCATCGATGCAGCCTTCCGCGAGCAGAACGGCGCAATCGACGCCTGGTACGCGCTCCTCCTGGGCCGCGACGCCATCCCGATCGAGCTCGCGCCCACTCATCAGGAGCTGAGCCCGTGATGCGGGGACGTTCCTCCGTATTCGTGACGAGAGGGACACTCCTGCGGGTCGCAAGGAGTGTCCCCGAAGTCACGAACAAGGAGGAGCGTCCCCGTTGCCGGCTTCCTGAGAACGTGACGGCGAGCCGAGCGGCAGTGCGGTAGGAAGCGGGGCATGGCAGCGCGCGTCTCCGGCAACCTCGGCTTCCTCGATCGCTACCTCACGCTCTGGATCTTTCTCGCGATGGCGCTCGGCGTGGGCCTCGGCTTCGTCGCGCCGGGCTTCGCTGCGGCGATCGAGCGCATGAGCGTCGGCTCGACCTCGATCCCGATCGCGATCGGGCTCGTGCTGATGATGTATCCGCCGCTGGCGAAGGTCCGCTACGAGGAGCTCGGCCGCGTCTTCCGTGATGGGCGCGTGCTCGCGCTCTCGCTCGTCCAGAACTGGGTCGTTGGACCGCTGCTCATGTTCGGCCTCGCGGTCGTCTTCCTGCGCGACGAGCCCGAGTACATGCTCGGCCTGATCCTGATCGGGCTCGCGCGCTGCATCGCGATGGTGATCGTGTGGAACGACCTGGCGAAGGGCGACCGCGAGTACTGCGCGGGGCTGGTCGCGTTCAACTCGATCTTCCAGGTGCTCTTCTTCTCGGTCTACGCGTACTTCTTCGCGACCCTGCTGCCGACCTGGCTCGGCCTCGAGGGTGCCGTCGTCGACATCAGCATCGGCGAAATCGCGCAGAGCGTCGCGATCTATCTCGGCGTGCCTTTCGCCGCGGGCTACCTCAGCCGCCGCGTCCTCGTCGCGCGCAAGGGGCGAGATTGGTACGAGCGAAGCTTCGTGCCGCGCATCGGCCCGATCACGCTCGTGTCGCTGCTCTTCACCATCGTCGTGATGTTCGCGCTGAAGGGCGAGTCGATCGCCCTGCTGCCGCTCGACGCGCTGCGCATCGCGATTCCGCTGCTGATCTACTTCGTGGTGATGTTCGCCGCGTCCTTCGCGATGAGTCTGCGCGTCGGCGCGAGTTACCCGCAGTCCGCGACGCTCTCCTTCACGGCGGCCTCCAACAACTTCGAGCTGGCAATCGCGGTCGCGATCTCGAGCTTCGGTATCCACAGCGGCGCCGCTTTCGCCGCCGTGATCGGACCGCTCGTCGAAGTGCCCGTGCTGATCGGTCTCGTGAACGTCTCGCTCTGGGCGCGGAAGCGTTTCTTCGCGGACGAAGCGGGCGACGCGGGCGATCGCGCCTAGCACGGCGGGTGATAGCGTGGGGCGCCGCGCAGCTGCGCAGCCGAGGAGACGCCCGTGCCCCAGCCCGAGATCCGCAGCGAGGCGTCCTGCTCCGCGCTGGCGGAAGACCTCGAAGACCGGATCTACGCCTTCAACGTCGCGCAGACTGGCATCGATGACGGGCAGGCGCTCGCGCTCACCGTGCGCGACGAGGCGGGCCACGTGGTCGCCGCCGCGCTGGGCCACACCTGGGGCGGGACCTGCGAGCTCAAGACCGTCTGGGTGGACGCGCCGCTGCGGCGCAGCGGCCTCGGTCGAGCGCTTCTCTTGCGCGCGATCGCCGAGGCCGAAGCGCGCGGCTGCACGCAGCTGTTATTGGCGACGCACTCGTTCCAGGCGCCGCACTTCTACGCGAAGCTCGGCTTCCGCGAGCTGTTCCGCCTGAACGACTACCCGCGCGGTCACGCCGAGATCTGGCTGCTGCGCGAGCTCGCACCCCGCGCCTGATTCAGCGCGCGATCAGGTGCTCGCGCGCTCCGCGAGCCAGCGGTGGAATTGCCAGAGCGCCTTCTCGAGGTGCGAGAGGCGGCCGCGCGCCGCGAGCCGGCTGCGCAGGCCTGCCTGCACGCTCGTGCACGCCGCGATGTCTTCGCGATGCACCGCGTCGATGAACGAGCGCAGCATTTCGCCCTGCTCGTCCGTGACGCCGGGCGGCACGCAGACGTGTACGCGCAGTGTGAAGTGCAAGGCGCCGTGCGGGAGGATCTCGTACCACGCCGCGGAGTCCGGATTCGCCGCGAACAGATGCAGCGGAAACGCGCAGCAGACGAGGAAGTCCGCACGCTGCGACTCGCTGAGCCCGGTTGTTACCGGGTAGAGCGCCGGGCTTGGCTGCCCACCGCGTGTCGGGTTGTGCAGCACCGACCACGGGCCGTCGCTGTCTTCCGCCCACGTCACCACACCGGGAAAGCCCGGCTCGAGCGTCTCCGGATGGATGCCCCCGACGTGATAGCTCTCCAAGAAGTTCTCGATCATCACCTTCCAGTTCCACGTCGAGTCGTACTCGAGCGGCGCGAGTGAGCGCATGCGCTCGGGCTGATACGGCGCGATGTGGCGCTCGAGCCCTGAGAGCTGCGGCGCGAGCGGCTCCGCGTTCGGATCGAAGCTCAGGTAGAGCCAGCCGTGCCAGCGCTCGACGCGCAGCTCGGGGAGGCGGCAGCTCGCACGCTCGAAGCCCTCGGCGCGCTCCATCTGCGGCGCACCCAACAAGCGGCCGTCGAGGCCGTACGTCCACAGGTGGTACTTGCACTGCAGCGAGCGCCGATTGCCGCGGCCCTCGGCGACGCGATGCCAACGGTGGCGGCATACATTCGAGAGCACGCGCACCGCGCCCGCATCGTCGCGCAGCGCGACGAGCGGCTCGCCGAAGCGCTCGAACGCGAAATAATCGCCAGCGTTCGGCAGCCAATCCTCGCGCCCGAAGCAGATCCAGCTGCGCCGGAAAATCGTCTCGACCTCGCGCGCATAGAAATCGGTGCTCGTGTAGGTGTCGGGTGCGAGCGTCTGGGCGCGCGCGAGCGGATCGGCGGCGGTGGACATGCGGGGCTCCCGGGCGTGCGACAGCATACGCAGCCGAGCGCGCCCTCCGCATCAACGCGAGCGGCGCGAAGGAGCAAGGCATGAGCGATTCACATGACGACGTGGTGCGGCGCGAATTCACGCGCCAGGAGCCGAGTTTCTCGCGCGCGGACGCGTACTACGCCTCGCTCGGAGCGGGCACGGTCGAGGCGCTCCGACCGCTCGAGGGCAACGAGATTGCACTCGATGTCGCGTGTGGTGCCGCCCACGGATCGGAGGCGCTCGCGGCGCACGTGCGTCAAGTAGTCGGCGCAGACCTAACACCCGCGCTGCTGGCCGCGGGTGCGAAGCGCCTTGCCGAGCGCGGCGTTCGCAACGTACTGCTCCAGGAGGCAAACGCCGCGCGGCTCCCGTTCGCCGACGCCTCCTTCGATCTCGTGTTCTGCCGCGCCGCCGTGCATCACTTCGCCGACCCCGCCGCGCAGGTGGGCGAGATGGCGCGCGTCTGCCGCTCGGGTGGGCGCGTCGTGCTGCTCGACATGATCGCGCCGAGCGCCGGCGTTCGCGCCAGCTTCGACGCGCTGCACCGCGAGATCGACCCCTCCCACGCGAGCTGCCTGCTCGAAGACGAGCTCGCCGCGCTGCTCTCGCGCTGCACCGGCGTGCGCGCCACCGCGCGCCGCAGCCGCTCCACACCGCTCTCGTTCGACGTTTTCGAGCATCAGAGCGCAACCGCGCGGCCCGAGGCGCTCGAGCGCGTGAAGGCGGAGCTACGGCGCGAGGTGGCGAGCGGCGGCGACGCGACGGGTTTCGATCCGTTGATCGTGAACGAGACGCTGCACGTGCACCTGACGAGCGCCGTGGTGACGGCGATTCGGCCCTGAGCCGACGCGGCGGCTCCCCGCTCGGCGACGTGGACGCGATGCCTGCTCACGTCGACGAAGCGGCCGGGCACGGTGGGCGCCAGCGTGCGCCCAGCGTCGCGCTCTCGCAGCGCCGCGCATGCGAACAGCGCGCCGAGACCGAGAACGACGAGGCCCGCGATCGCGCGCTTCATGCGATCCACCTAGCCCTTCAATCGCCTCGCGAAGAACGCCAAGATCTCGTCGACCGCCGCACGCGTCGGCTCGCCTTCGCGATCAATTAGGTGGAGCGTGACCACGCTGTGCGGGCGCACTGGCGTGCCGGGGAGCGCGCACGCATCGGGGAGCACGCGGGCTTGGAAGCGATCCCCGAGCGCGGCTTCGTAGGCGGCGAAACGTTCGGCCTTGCAGAAGCGATCGCCCTCGAACCGGTAGGCCAGCACCGTCAGATCCTCGCGCTCCATGCGCGCCCTCACGGCGGCGAGCTCATCGGGCGCGATGTGCATGCCGCCCGCCTGGAACATCGGGAGCGACGGCTGCGACAGCACCGGCGCGAGCATCGCGGGCTCGAGCATCATCGAGAGCGCGAAGTTGCCGGTGAAGCACATCCCGATCGCGCCCACGCCCTTGCCGCCGCAGAGCGGGTGCGCGTGCGCGGCGAGCGCGCGCAGCCAGGTTGTTACGGGGCTCGACTGGTTCGCGGCGAACGCGCGGAACTCGCGGCTCACGCAGGCGCGCACCATGGTCGCGAGGCCGCCAGGAATCGAGACAGGCCCGCCCTGCGTGCCGAACAGCGCGGGCATCCAGACCGTGAAGCCCGCGTCGCGCACCATGCGCGCGAAACGCACGACATGGGCGGAGATCCCAGGCATTTCCGCCATCACGATCACCGCGGGCCCTTTGCCGGAGACGAACACGCGCTTCGTCTCGCCGAGCAGCGTGACGTCGCGCCGCTCGAAGTCGGTCATCTCGTCGCGGTCGGTGATCTTCGGAACCGTCGTCGCGTAGGTCGGGCTCGTCATCGGTCGCACGATACGCGAGAGCGCGCGAGCACTTCTAGCGAGACGGCGGCTTCGAGCGCTCGCCGGTGATCTGGTTGACGTAGACCTTCCACGGATAGTGATCGCCTTCGCCCTCGCTGCCGACCGCGCGCATGTGCGTCGTCACCGCGCGCCGCCAGTTCTCGCTGCGATTGGGCGGCGTGCGGTGGGGAGTCTTCCCGTGATGGAACGTCACGCTGCCGGCGCGAATCGGGCAGACGACCGCGCGCGCGAGATCGGGCTCGCAGAACAGCAGGTCGCTCTGCACGTGCTCGGGCTGGCGATGCGCGAGCACGCCGTCCTTGTGGCCGCGATCGACGAAGCACATGCAGCCGTTCGTCTCGTCCACGTCGTGGAGCGGCAGCCAGCAGGTGAGGCCGCGCTCGTCGAGGTTGCGTCCCCAATAACCCTCGTCCTGATGCCAGTACGTCTCGGCGCCGTCGCGCGGCGGCTTGGCGAGGAACTGGTCGTACCAGAACTCGACCGGCCGCCCGAGCAGCGCGGAGGCAAACTCGACCGCCCAGCGCCGAAACGGCGCGTCCTTGATGTCGGGCCACACGAAGCTCGGGCTGCCCTGCACGATCTTGAACGCGCGCTCCGCCTGCGCCGTGCCCTTCTCCCAAGCCCAGTCGAAGGCGAGCTTCTCCTTCTTGTCGAGAATCACCTGCATGCGCGCGGCGACCTCATCGACCTCCGACAGCGCGACGGCGTCCTCGACCACGAGCCAACCGTGCTCGCGAAAGGAACTGATCTGACTCTCACTCGCTCGCGGATAGGGCATGTGCGGGCCCTCCTGACGTACCGCGGATCGATGGGCTGCGGATGCCGCCAAACTTCGCATAACGTGTGCGGCGATGGCTACTCGGTTCTCTCCGCAGCTCGACACCGATCAGGTCGATGCGTTCCGCGAGCGCGGCTTTCTCGCGCTCGATGCGATCACGACGCCGGAAGAGATCGCGTGGCTGTCGAGCGTGTACGCCGAGCTGCTCGAGGATCGCCGCGCGCTGCGGCTGCGATACACGGAGAACGATCCGGGCGGCGAGGAGCGCCGCATCGACCAGATCTTCTCGCCGGAACTCCAATGCCCGCAGCTGCTGCAGAGCGAGTACCTCGCGAACGCGCGGCGGCTTGGCGCCCAGCTGCTCGGCTGCAGTTTCGACGAGGCGAAGCCCGGCGGCCTCATGATGATCTACAAGCCGCCCGGCGCGGGGCGCGATGCGCCGTGGCATCAGGACGAGGCTTATTGGGATTTCCCGCACGAGCGCTGTCACAGCGTGTCGGTGTGGATGCCGCTCGACGAGGCGACGGTCGAGAGCGGCTGCATGCAATTCATTCCGGGCTCGCAGCGAAACGACTTGCTGCCGCACAAGAAGCCGCCGGGCGTCGCGCCGATCGTGGTCGACGCGCCCTTCGACGTCGCGAGCGCAGTGCCGTGCCCGCTTCCTCCCGGCGGCGCAACCATTCACTATTGCCGCACACTCCATTACACCGCACCCAACACCAGCCCGCGCCCGCGCCGCGCATTCACGACGATCGTGCACGGGCCGCGCGCTGAGCGCGCCGTGCCGATCCCGCGCGACTGGCTGCGGAGCCCGTAGCGGAATCTCGCCAGGCCATGCCTATGTGTTAGGCCGAGCTTCACGCCCACTGCAGGCGGCGATCGGCACGCCGACGAAGGGGATGTGCCCGATGAGCTGAACCCACCAGCGGAAACCGAGCGTGGGGGCTTCATGGAGAAAGAGCGGGATCACGGCCAGCGACATGACCAGCCAGATGAAGGGTCCGTACAGCGACGCGACCTTCACGACCCCGTAGGGCGAGCTCAGGAGGCTACGCACCCACGGAGAACGCAACAGAAGCAGCTGAAACACGGCGGACCACCCGAAGGCGACTCCAACGTGCATCGCCACGCCGAGTGCCACCGTTGCGAAACCGCCATTGAATGCCTCACTTCCCAGCGGCACGGCTGCGACGCCTTGAAAGAGCCTGCCGACAGTCGACTGGTAGGCGAAGACGCTCAAGCAGCTCGAAAACATTCCGTCGGTGACCGCCGTGAGCATGCCCGCGCGCGCGAGGCGCGAGAGCGCTTCTCGGCGACCTAACGACCGCGAAGTGGGGGCATCCGCCATATCCACCTCCTTCGCCGGTCCGCCGCTATCGCGTCGCGACGCCGATCACGATACAGATCCACATCAGCAGCAGGACGGTCCAGCTGGAGAAGTACGCCGCGATCCGCTGATTCAGCTTGTTACTGCCCGTGTGGATGAACGTGTGCACGCCGCGAAGCGCCACGTAGAGCCAGGCGACGCCGTTCAAGAACGTCGTGGATTGCCCCGAAACCATCGCCGCGAGACACGCGACGTAGAACAACGTCGGAGCCTCGAAGAGATTCACGAAGTGCCGCGCCAGCTTCGCCGAGGCCTCGGGCTCGGTTCCGACCTGATAAGTCTTGAAGTATCCAGCGCTCACCTGGCCTTCGCGGACGAAGCGCGTACGCGTGAGGAAGAGCCTCACGAGCACCGAGAATGTGAGCAGCACCATCGCGAACATCGGGTAGATGAGGGAGTTGCCGTTCATCGGCATCGGAATCTCCTGGCAAGGGGCGGCGTTACCGAGGGTCGAGCCGCAGGAACGACCTCGGCGGGAATCCAGTCAAGAATCGCAGCACCCACGGAAGCTCGTAGTCCTGAGCGATGCGGGCGCGCTCCTCGCCGGCCACCGCCACGGCGCGGCGCGCGGTCGTTTCGCCTCCGAGAACGATCTCCACATCCGGGTTCTCGATCGCCCTGTTGTACCAGGCGCGAGGCCAATGATTGGCTGAGACGTACAGCTGCCCCGCGTTTTCGACGCCAGCGATGACGGTCTCCTTCGCGGTTCCGTCCGCATCCGTCGTCGTGATGACCACCCAGCCCTCGCCGGGCTCGACCCCGCGGCTGGCATCCCGCTGGCCCATGAATCCGACGAAGCACTCGAACGCAACGACGAGCCCGACGTACGCCCCGAGCGTGATCCCGAGCAGCTTGACCGGCTTCATTGGGTGCTCCGATTGTTAGAGGATTCGAACGCGACCCGCGCGGACGGCTCGACCTCGATCTTAGGGCCATAATGCGTCATGCCGCTCAACGTGCGGTTGTGATGAGCGATCGCCCGCTCCGCGGGGATCACGCCGTCGGTCGTCGAGTGCGCGTCGGACGCCAGCGTGACCGCGTAGCCGAGCGGTAACGCCTGCCGGACGGTCGTATCCACACAGAACTCCGTCTGCAGGCCGCAAACGACGAGATGGTTGATGCCGCGTTCCTGCAGGAGTCGGTGCAGGTCGGTCCCGTGGAACGAGTTCGGCGTGCGCTTGCGGACCTTCACGTCACTTCCGGCGGCCAAGAGGCCGTCTGCGAGCTGCCAGCCCTCGGCTCCATGAGCGAGCGACCCTTCGTCCTCTTCGTGCTGCACGAGGATGACGGGAATGCCAGCCGCCCGAGCGCGTTGACTCAGCAGATTGACGTTCTCGAGAACGCGCTCGATGCCGAAGGCAGCTTCCTCTCCGGAGCAAAGCGCTCGCTGCATGTCGATGATGAGGAGGGCGGTTGATGTGGGCATGGGTGTTGAGTTTGGAGCAGGCGACCGCCCGTGGCTCCGGGGCACTCCTCAGTGATGGCGGTTACCGCTGGTCAGTCGAGAACTGCGGTCGCCTCGACCTCGACGAGCACATCGGGCTCGAAGAGCGAGACGACCTCGATGAGCGAAGCCGGCGCGGGGACGACCCGCAGCTCCTGGGTGACCCGGGCGATGCCTTCGAGGAGGGCGGGGAACTTCTCGGGTGTCCAGTCGACCACGTAGACGGTCAGCCGGACAACGTCGCTGAAGGTCGCTCCAACAGACGCAAGCGCGGTGGCGACGTTGCGGTAGGCCTGCTCGACCTGGCCGGCTAGGTCGCCCGTGGCGACGCGGTTGCCGTCGGCATCGCGCGCGATCTGGCCCGCGACGTACACGTGGCGGGTGCCTGTGGCGATCGCCACGTGCCGGTACGCGTCGGCGGGGGGCTTCGGCAGCCCCTCTGGGTTCAGCAGGGTGACGGCCATGACGTGTTCTCAGTTCCGTTGGGATCTGGTGTGGAATGTTTCTGCCGACGCCCGTGGGCCATTCCCAGTAATGGCCCAACGGTTTGCGGCTCACCTGCGGCCGCGCGCAAAGCACTATGGCACGACGACGGCTGGCCGCGCGACAAGCAACTGCCGGCCTGCCGTCGCTCGAAGCCGTCGCACGCCTTCCGACCGCGGCCGTCAGGTGCAGTCGCTTGTTAGGCCGCAGCGCGCCGAGCTCAGCTAGTCAATGAGCCAGAAGAGATAGCTGAGCTCGAGATGGAGCAAGAACCCTGCGAAACAGGCAGCGGCCAACGGAGGCAGCAGAGCGGATGCCGCGCGCCTTCGGGCGGCCGCGGCGACGCCATGAACGAGGACAGCTACGGCGATGAACGCGAGGGCTCAGGTAGGAGAAGTAGAGAACGAAGCCGGCGGGCTCCCAACGCCATGGTCCATGGTTCATTCCCCGTGCGAACCATTCGTCCGGGTGCGGGTACGCGCCGCCTCGGACGAGGGCCCAGTAGAGGATCAGCGGCGGCAGCGCGACAACGAGCGCAGCGGATGACCACGCGACCGATAGTCGCAGCGCTTGACGGAACGCGCTCCGCATCTTCTTCCTGCGGTCTAACTAGTATTGGGCGGCGCCGATCGCCGCCGATTGCTGTCATTCTCTTCCCGCAAACATTGCAGCGCGACGCATTCTCCGCTCGCCCCGCGCGCCCGACCGCGCTGCCGCGCGTTCTCTGCGCGTTTCGCTGCTGCCTTTCCCCTCGCCGCGTTTTCCACCGGCGCCTGCGCGGAAAGGCCGCGCCTGTGGGAGGGCGCTTGTGCGATTTGAGGAAGGTCTGTCCGCGCCCCTGCCGGCAAATCTGCTCCCCCGCCCTGCGCAGGCCTACCGGATTTCTCCCTCCACACCGAATTTCCTTGTCGCAAATCCCCCGCCCCGTTCGTCCTTGCTGTGAGAAAATCCCGCCTTCCCTTCCCGCATCGCCTGAACCAGGCGCTGCGACGGAGCCCCCAATGCACACCGCCACCGGCCCGGTCCTCCTCACCCTCGCCACGCGCAAAGGCCTCTGGTTCCTGCACGGCGACACCTCGCGCGCGAGCTGGAAGCTCGAGGGCCCGCACTTCCTCGGGCACGAGATCCATCACGCGGTGCTCGACCCGCGCGATCACCGCACGCTGCTCGTCGCGGCGAAGACGGGACACCTCGGGCCCACGGTGTTTCGCTCGCAGGATTTCGGCGCGACATGGAAGGAGGCGGCGCAGCCGCCCGCGTTTCCGAAGGTGCCTGAGGGCGAGAAGGGCCTCGCGGTGAATCATGTGTTCTGGCTCTCGGTCGGACACGAGAGCGAGCCCGGCACGTGGTTCGCCGGCACGTCGCCCGAGGGTCTGTTTCGCTCGCGCGACGCAGGCATCAGCTGGGAGCCGATGCCCGGCTTCAACGATCACCCGGTCTACTCACAGGGCGTCGCGGGCGTGGGCGGCACGCCCGACGGGCCGGTGCTGCACTCGATCCTCGTCGATCCACGCGATGCGCGGCACATGTATCTGTCGGTCTCGGGCCAGCTCGGCGGCACGTTCGAGAGCCTCGACGCCGGCGTATCCTGGAATCCTGTCAATGCGGGCGTGAAGGTGGACTTCCTGCCGGATCCGTATCCCGAGATCGGCCAGGATCCGCACTGCGTGCGCCTGCATCCGCTCGCGCCGGACGTGCTCTATCAGCAGAACCACGTCGGCATCTATCGCCTCTACCGCCCCGACGGCCGCTGGGAGCGCATCGGCGACAACATGCCGCGGGAGATCGGCGACATCGGCTTCCCGATCGTGCTGCACCCGCGCGACCCACAAACGGCGTGGGTGTTCCCGATGGACGGCAGCGAGGTGTGGCCGCGCGTGAGCCCGGGCGGGAAGCCCGCGGTCTACGCGACGCGCGACTCCGGCAAGAGCTGGGAGCGCTGCGACGCGGGCCTGCCGCGCGAGCAGGCGTGGATGACGGTGCGGCGCCAGTCGATGACCGGCGACGCGCACGATCCCGTCGGCCTCTACTTCGGCACCACGAACGGGGAGCTCTGGGCGAGCTTCGACGAGGCGGCGAGCTGGCGCTGCTTGTTACGGAATCTCCCGCAGATCCACGCGGTCGAGGCGGCGGAGCTCGGCGCGTGAAAGTCTCGATCCCTACGCCGCTTCGCTCCTACACGGCCGAGCGCAGCGAGGTCGAAGCGAGCGGCGCGAGCCTCGCCGCATTACTCGCCGATCTCGAGCGCCAGTTCCCGGGCATCCGCTTCCGCATGATCGACGAGCAGGATCGGCTGCGTCCGCACATGCGGATGTTCGTGAACCGCATCGAGACGCGAGACTTGGCGACGCTCGTCACGAGCGCGGACGAGGTACACATCTTTCAGGCATTATCAGGAGGCTGAGTGCTGCGATGGCGCAGCGCGAGAGGAAATCGAGCATGCCCATCGACCTCGATCAGATCGACCTCGTCGCGCGCGACATGGAAGCCTCTCTCGCGTTCTACCGCGCGCTCGGCGTGGACATCCCGGAGTCCGCGGTCTGGCGAACCGCGACCGGCGCGCACCACGTCGACCTCACGATGCCGAGTGGCCTGATCCTGCACTGGGACAGCGAGGCGCTCGCAAAGATCTACGACCGAGGCTGGCAGGCGCCCACCGGCAGCGGCACCCGCAGCGTGCTGTCGTTCAAGGTCGCCTCGCGCGAGGAAGTGGACCGCATTCACGACCATCTCGTGAGCCTCGGCCATCCGAGCGCGCAGCCCCCGTACGACACGTTCTGGGGCGCGCGCTACGCGATCGTCGAGGATCCAGACGGACACCACGTCGGCATCATGAGCCCCTCGGACCCCGCGCGGCGAACCGGGCCGCCGAATCTCTAATACTTGAACTCCACGCTCGCGTAGGTGAAGTCGACGTCGCCCGGCATCACGCGTCCCGCATCGAGATGCGCGACGCCGAGCTCGAGCGTGACGCTCTTGTGCAGTGCGAGCGTCGCCACGAGGTCGTACTCGACGCCGACGCTGCGCGCGCCGTTCGAGGACGACGCGACGTAGCCGAACGAGGCGCGGCTGAACGCGCCGGTTCCGGAGTAGCGCGCATCGCTCGCTTTCATCAGCGAGAAGTAGTGGATGAATGCGTTCAGCTGGATTTTCTCGTGGGGCGCGAGGCGCAGCTGCACGAACCAGTCCTTCAAGTTCTGGAAGGCGAGCTGGTCGGCGAAGCCGTAATAAAGGTGATTCGTCGGCAGCAGGTTGAAGAAGGTCTCGTGCTCACCGTCCGCGACGTCCGAATCGCCCGAGGCGAAGTTCAGGCCCACGCGCAGCCACGGCTTCGCGAACAGCGCGGGGAGCTGGATGCCGGCCTCGAACAGGCCTGCGTACGCGCTGTGGTCGATGCCGCCGTAGTCGCCGGTCTGTCCCGCGATCCAGCCGAGCACATCGACCTGGGCCGCACCGACCGGATATACGCCGAGCGCGGAGGCGCCGATCGTGTAGACGTCGACGCCGCCCGCGATGCCGCCGCTCGTCGTCTCGCGATCATCGTCGTACGCGATCACGAACGCGCCGAGCTCCGTGTTCGGAAGCCACTCGCCCCGCTTCGAAGTGAAGGCGGCGCCGCCGTAGACGAGGCCACGCTGCGGGCGATAGCCGGAATCGGCGTCGAAGACGCCCGTCGTCGGGCGCGCCGCGAACAAGTAGAGCGCGTGCTCGCCGGAATCGATCATCAGGGTTCCGCCGTCGTTGCTGCGCTCGACGTGCGTCCAGCCCACCGTGCCGATCAGGCGCTCTCCGAGGCGAGCGGCCTTCAGGTACTTCCAGTTGGGCTCGGCATAGCTGACTTCGCTGCCGAGCTTGATGTCCTGACGGCCCGCGCGCAAAGCGATACCGGCTTCGGGGCGGAGCTCGATGAACGCTTGCCGTAGGCTCGTGCCCTCGGTGTTCGAGTCCAAACCGCCATTGACGAAGTAATTTCGCACGGGCGCTGCCGAATCGGCGTCGAGTCCGTGGATGCGCGTGTCCTGTCCCTCGATGAACAGCACGATCTTGTCGGCGTAGGCGTAGCGGAGCGAGAGGCGGAGCCGCGTACCGGTGAACCAATCCCAGTCGGGATTCGTCGCCGAGAACGTGTCCCAGCCTTCCATGCGGACGCGCGCGGCTACGCCGACGTCGACGCGATGGGGGCCCTCCTTCCAATAGAGCGATGGCGTCGCGTGCGCGCCGTCGGGCGGCGGCGGTGGGGGCGCGGCCGGAGCCGCGGGCGGTGCAGTCTGCGCGAATGCGCTCGCCACGAGCAACACGGTTCCAGCACACAGCGTCATCCATCTCATCTCAGCTTCTCCTCAGGCCAGCATTCAGACCGATATCACTGAGAAGCGGGCGTCGCCCCAGGAATTTCTTCAGCGACAGCCAGACCGCGCTCGGCGCGCGCCTCCGGAGTGGCGTCTTGGTGTTCGAGGAACGAGATCAGCTCTTCGCGCAGTCCATAATAATCCGGGTGCTCGAGCACGGCCTCGCGCACGCGCGGGCGCGGCAGGTGCACGTCGACGAGCGCGCCGATCCGCGCGCGGGGCCCCTTCGTCATCATCGCGATGCGGTCGGCCAGGAAAAGTGCTTCATCGACATCGTGCGTGACCATCAGTGCGGTCGTGCGCGTGCGGGCGAGCAGCGCCGTGAGCATGTCTTGCAGCTCGAGGCGCGTCAGCGAATCGAGCATGCCGAACGGCTCGTCCAGGAGCAGCAGTTTCGGCGCGAGCGCGAGGGCGCGCGCAATGCCGACGCGCTGGCGCTCGCCCTGAGAGATCTCGCGCGGCAGCTTCGCGAGCATGTCGCCGAGGTCGAGGCCCACGCCGTGCAGGTGATGCTCCGCGATCGCGCGCCGCTCCGCGGGCGTGCCGTGTGCGAACACTTGGTCGACGCCGAGCAGCACATTCTCGAGCACGCTGAGCCACGGCAGCAGCGCGGGCGACTGGAACACAACGCCGCGATCGGGGCCCGGCCCGTCGATCTCGCGGCCGGCAAGCGCGATGCCGCCCGTGGTCGGCTCCGTCAGGCCCGCGACCATCGAGAGCACGGTGGACTTCCCGCAGCCCGAATGGCCTATTAGGGCGACGAACTCGCCATCGCTCAAGTTCAGGTCGAACCCCTCGACCGCGACGAACGCACCGCGCGGCGTCGCGAACGACTTTCCGAGCCGCGCGATCTCGAGGTGGCGCGTCATCGCGCGACGAGCCGCGGCAGGCCTGCGTTGCGCAATCGAGGCTCGAGCGGTGGAAGCGGCGGCACGTCCGTCGGGCGAGCTGCACGACGGCGAGCGGCGAGCGCGAGCAAGTGGCTGGTCAGCTCGTTGCGCAGCTTGCGAAATTCGATGTCGTGGTTGAGCGCCGTGCGATCGCGCGGGCGCGGCAGCGCGACGGAAAAGCTCGCACGAATTCGCGAGCCCACGCCGGGCGAAGCACCGGGTTCGAGCGGAACCACGCGATCCGCGAGCAACAGCGCCTCGTCGATGTCGTTCGTGACGAGCACGACCGTCTTGCGCTGACGCAGCGCGATGCCCGCGAGCTGGCGCTGCAGGTTCGCGCGCGTGAGTGCGTCGAGCGCGCCGAGCGGCTCGTCGAGCAGCAGAATTGCCGGATCCTGCGCGAGCGCGCGGGCGAGTGCGACGCGCTGCCGCATGCCGCCCGAGAGCTCGCGCGGGCGCTTCTCACTCGCGTGCGAAAGGCCGACGAGCGCGACGATTTCACGCGCGCGCAGTTCGCGCTCGCCGCGCGACCGTCTTCCCCACACGGCGTCGACCGCGAGCCGCACGTTCTCGAGCACCGTCATCCACGGCAGCAGCGCGTAGCTTTGAAACACGAAGCCACGATCCGGGCCCGGCCCGCGCATCGGCTCCCCGCGCAATGACACTTCGCCCGCGTCGGGTGTGGTGAGGCCCGCCAGCAAGTTGACGAGCGTCGTCTTGCCGGTGCCCGAGAATCCCACCACGGCCACGAACTCGCCCTCGGCGATCGACAGCGACACGTCGGACAGCACCGACGCGCGACGTGCGCCTTCGCCGTAGTGCTTCGCGACCCCGCGAAGCTCGAGCAACGGCTTGCCGGCGCCGCTAAGCGATCGCGGCGTCACGGCTCGCGAGCCTTTGCAAAGCGATCATGCAGCGGTCGAGTGCGAAGCCGATGCCGCCGATCGTGAACACCGCGACCGCGATGCGCGCGAGCGTTTCTGGGCTGCCGTTCTGGAACATGTCCCAAACGAATTTTCCGAGGCCGGGGTTCTGCGCGAGCATCTCGGCCGCGATCAACACCATCCAGCCGACGCCGAGCGAGAGCCGCAAGCCCGTGAATATGTACGGCAGCGACGCGGGGATCACGATCTTGCGCACACGCGTCGTGAACGGCAGCCGCAGCACGCGCGCCACGTTTAGGTGGTCCTTGTCGATCGCGGCGACGCCGACGGCGGTGTTCACGAGCGTCGGCCAGAGCGAGCAGAGCGCGACCGTAATGGCCGAGCTGACGAACGATTTCTCGAACCACGGGTCGGCCGACGTGTAGGTCGCCGAGACGACGATCATGACGATCGGGAGCCAAGCCAGCGGCGACACCGGGCGAAACAGCTGGATGAGCGGATTCACTGCCGCGTACACGGTCGCGCTCGTTCCGCACAGGATGCCGAGCGGGATCGCGATCAGCGACGCGATCACGAAGCCCGCGAACACGGTTCTCAGGCTCGTCGCGATCTGGTCCAGATAAGTCGGGCTTCCGGAGTAGTGGCGCTCCTTCCACAGCCGCCCGGACTCGATGGCCTTCGCCTTGCGCTCCTGCATGCGCAGCATGAACTCGGCCTCGCGCGCGCGCTCCGCGCGATGCTCGGCCGCGAGCCCGCGCGCGGCGGCCACCACCTGCGCGGGCCCCGGCACCGCACCGATGCTCGTCTCGAGCCGCGCGGCGACGGCGCCCCACGCGAGCAGGAAGAGCGCGAATGCAACGGCCGGTGCACCGAGCGAGAGCGCGATCTGCCGCCCCTGCTCCGCTGGCTCCTCGCGTGCCGCGAGCCGAACGAATGGCACCACCACGTCTAGCCCGCACATCTCGAGCCCGCGCACGATGCGTTCCTTGAGCGCCATCTCCCTAATCCTTCAGCCCGATTTCGAGCCGGCGCAGGTAAGCGTTGGGGATTCGCCCGTCGTAAGCGATGCCGTCGATGAAGCCCGCGTCGGGCGGCGCGAAGCCATCCGTCTGCGGCACATCGGCGGCGGCGAGCTTGCCCTCGGCGATGAGCCTCTTCGCGGCTTCGCGCCAAACGTTCGGGAGGGCGACGCGCTTCGCGACGTCGTGGTACCACGCGTCGGGTTTCGCCTCGGAGATCTGCCCCCAGCGGCGCATCTGGGTGAGGGTCCAGACCGCGTCGCTGTAATACGGATACGTCGCGAAGCCGCGGAAGAAGACGTTGAAGTCGGGTGCCGCGCGCTTGTCGCCCTTCGCGTATTCGAACGTCCCGGTCATGCTGTTCGCGATCACGCGTGCATCGGCGCCGACGTATTCGGGGCGCGCGAGCGTCGCGACCGCTTGCTTGCGGTTCTCGGGGCTGGCGTCGAGCCACTTGCCGGCCCGAATCAGCGCCTTCACCACGGCGATGTGCGTCTCGGGGTTCGCCTTCGCCCAAGCCGCGGTGACGCCGAAGACTTTTTCGGGGTTGTCCTTCCAGATCTCGGCGTCCGTAATCACCGGCACACCGATGCCCTTTGCGACCGCCTGCTGGTTCCAAGGCTCGCCGACGCTGTAGCCGTGAATCGTGCCTTGCTCGAGCGTTGCGGGCATCTGCGGCGGCGGCGTCACGGAGATCAACACATCGGCGCCGCGTGTTCCGGTCGTATCGCCGGGCGTGTAGAGCCCGGGGTTGATTCCGCCAGCGGCGAGCCAGTAGCGCAGCTCGTAGTTATGCGTGGAGACGGGGAAGACCATGCCCATCTTCAGCGCCTTGCCCGCGGCCTTCATCTCGCGCACCACTGGCAGCAGCGCTTTCGCCGAGATCGGGTGCGGCGGCTTCGCGACGGCGAGCGCAGGGTTCGCGGCCTGCATGCGCTTCCAGATCTCGTTCGAGACCGTGATTGCGTTGCCATTCAGGTCGAGGCTGAGCGCGGTCACGAGATCTGCCTTCGTGCCGATACCGATGGTTGCGCCGATCGGTTGGCCGGCGAGCATGTGCGCGCCGTCGAGCTCGCCCGTAATCACTCGATCGAGCAGGATCTTCCAGTTCGCCTGAGCCTCGATCGTGACGTACAGGTCCTCGTCTTCGAAATAGCCGAGCTCGTACGCCATCACGATCGGCGCGCAGTCCGTGAGCTTGATGAAGCCGAGCTTCAGCTCGTCCTTCTCGAGCTCGGCCGCTCCCGCGTTTGCGCCCAGCCCTGCCGTGAGCAAACCGCTCGCGGCGAGCATCCCCCATCTCCGCATCCGCATTGATGTCCCCGAGCTCCAGAGTTTTCGCGGCAGCCGCGGAGCAACCTCGAAGGACACTTCAAGGTGCGTGCCAACCGCGCGGAGCCACGAGCAGCACGTTCGAGCCGCGGCCTGCTCCGCGAGCGAGCGCGCCTGCATCGCGCGTGAGCACGGGGTGGGAGCGTCGGGCTGCAGTGGTCTCTTGTCTCGGGAGTCATTAGGCCGGTCGCGGCGCATCTCGGCGCGGATGCGCCTCGATCAGCACGATCTGGGCGCGGCATACGCGTTGCAGTCTTCGATGAGGTTCGAGGAGCCTGCACGTGGAATGGAGCCGGACCGGTTGCCCGTACTGCGGCGTGGGCTGTGGCCTCCTCGCCGGAGTAGAAGACGGCCGCATCGCGAAGGTGAAGGGAGATGGCGCGCATCCCTCGAGCCTCGGCGAGGTATGCATGAAAGCGGTGTGCCTGCCCGCGACCGTCGCGAACGAAGGGCGCGCGAAGACTGCGGGCGTGCGCGCGCATCGCGCCTCGGCGTTCCAGCGCTGCTCGGTCGACGAAGCGATCGCACACGCGGCGGGTGAGCTGCGCCGCATCGTCGCGGAGCACGGGCCCGACGCCATCGCGTTCTACGGCTCGGGCCAGCTCGCGACCGAGGATTACTACGCGCTCACCAAGCTCGTGAAGGGATTCATCGGCACGGACAATCTCGACACGAACTCGCGGCTCTGCATGGCTAGCGCGGCTGCCGGTTATCGCGGCGCATTCGGCGCCGATGCGCCCCCAGGTTGTTACGAGGACATCGATCTCGCGGATGCGTTCTTGATCGTGGGCGCAAACGTTGCAGACTGCCATCCGATTCTGTTTCGGCGCATCGAGAAGCGCCTTGCTGCGGATCCAAACGTGCGCGTGATCGTGCTCGATCCGCGCCGCACCGAGACCTGCGACCTCGCGCACGCGCACCTCGCGCTGCGGCCGGGTAGCGACATCGCGTTCCTGAATGCCGCGCTGCGGATCGCGATCCATGAAGGCCATCTCGACAAGGATTTCATCGCGGCACGAACCGAGGGCTTCGACGCGGCGGCACTCGCGGTGGAGCCCTGGACGCCGGAAGCTGCGGCTGAGCTCTGCGGCGTTCCCGCGAATGCGCTCGCGGAGTCCGCGCGCGCTTTCGTGCGGGCGCGGCGCGGTGTCGTGCTCTGGAGCATGGGCGTCAACCAGAGCGCGCACGGTACGGCGAAGAATCACGCGATTCTCAACTTGTGCCTCGCGACGGGCAACGTCGCGAAGCCCGGCGGCGGGCCGCTCTCCCTGACCGGCCAACCGAATGCGATGGGCGGGCGCGAGGTCGGCGGGCTCACGGGCCTCTTGCCGGGGCATCGCAGCGTCTCGTCCGCCGAAGACCGCGCCTTCCTCGCGAACGCGTGGGGCGTGCCTCGCGAGCGCTTGCCTTCGCGCGCAGGCCGAACTGCCACCGAAATTTTCGCGGGCCTCGAGGACGGCAGCATTCGCGCGGTGTGGATTCTCGCGACGAACCCCGCGGCGTCGCTGCCGGACGTCGAGCGCGTGCGCCGAGCGCTGCGCCGCGCGGAGTTGGTCGTCGTCCAGGATGCGTTCTTCCCCACCGACAGCGCCTTGCTCGCGCACGTCTTCCTGCCGGCCGCGGGCTGGGGCGAAAAGGCTTGCGCGATGACCAACAGCGAGCGCTTCGTGACGCTGTCGCGAGCCCTGGTGAAGCCGCCCGGCGAGGCGCTGCCCGATTGGCAACTGATCGCGCGTCTCGCCCGCGAGCTCGGCTTCGGCGAGAGCTTTGCGTGGACGAGCGCTGCCGAAGTCTTCGACGAGTTCCGCCGCCTCACCGCGGGCACGACATGCGACTTATCAGGTATCACGCACGCGCGGCTCGCCGTGGGCCCGCTCCAGTGGCCGTGCCCGAGCGAGGACCATCCGGGCGCAGCGCGGCGATTCGGCGACACGTTCCCAACGCCGAGCGGACGCGCGCGCTTCGTCGCGGTGCAGCCAGCCCCGCCGGCGGAGCCGGTCTCGCGCGAATACCCGCTCGCGCTCACCACCGGGCGCCTCAAGCCGCACTGGCACACGCGCTCGCGCACGCGCTGGTCGAAAAACCTCGAGGGCCGCGCACCCGAACCGATCCTCGATCTGCACCCGGCCGACGCGAAACGTGCGGGCGTCGTCGACGGCGCGTTCGCTGAAGTTCGCTCGCGCCGCGGCGAAGTCGTGGCGCAGGTACGCATCACACCGGAGATTGCGGAGGGCACGGTTTTCTTGCCGTTTCACTGGACGCGCATCGACGGCCAGCTGAAGCCTGCCAACAACCTGACGCATGGCGCGGTCGACCCGACCTCGAAGCAACCCGAGCTGAAGCACTGCGCGGTGCGCGTGCGCGCACTCACAATCCCTGGAGCGCAGGCATGAGCGGACGGCGCCTCGTAATGATCGGGAACGGCATGGCCGGGCTCGCGTGCCTCGAAGCGATTCTGCAGCGCGAGCCCGCGTGGCACGCGACCGTGTTCGGAGACGAGCCGCAGCTCGGGTACAACCGCATTCTGCTCTCGACGCTGCTCGCGGGCGAGTGCGACGCGGGCGAGACGATCACGCACGATGCCGACTGGTACGCGACGCGCGGCGTCACTCTGCGAGCAGGCGTGCGCGTCGTTTCGATCGATCGCGAACAGCGCTGCGTGCTCGACGACGAGGGCCGCACGACACCCTTCGATCGCTTGTTACTGGCAACCGGATCGGAAGCCTGGATCCCGCCGATCGATGGCGCCTCTCGTCCCGGCGTACACGCCTTCCGCACACTCGGCGACACCGACGCGATTCTTGCCGAGGCGAAGCGCGCGCGGCGCGCGGTGGTGATCGGCGGCGGCCTGCTCGGCCTCGAAGCGGCGCGCGGCCTCGCGAAGCGGCGCGTCGACGTCACCTGCGTGCACTTGATGCCATGGCTGATGGAGCAGCAGCTCGATGCCTCGGCGGGGGCGATTCTGCGCGACGCGATCCAGCGCCTCGGCGTGCGCGTGCTGCTCGAGCGCAAGACGCTCGCGATTCGCGGCGTCGACGAGACGGCGAGCAGTCGCGTCGCGCAGGTCGTGCTCGAGGGCGGCGAGGCGATCGACGCCGACCTGGTGGTGATCGCGGCTGGCATCCGCCCGCGCACGGAGCTCGCGCGCGCCGCGGAGCTCGAGGTGAAGCGCGGCATCGTCGTCGATGATTTCCTGCGCACCAGCGATCGCGAGATCTTCGCGGTGGGCGAGTGCGTCGAGCACCGTGGCAAGATCTACGGCCTCGTCGCGCCGCTCTACGAGCAAGGCGCATCCCTCGCCGCGGCAATCAATGGCGACGAGTCGAAGCCTTATCACGGCTCGCTCGTCTACTCGAAGCTCAAGGTCGCAGGCGTGAACCTGCTTTCGGTCGGGCGCTTCACGCCTTCACCGACCGCGGAGACGAGCGAATCGTTGCGCGTCGAGGACACTGGCGCGGGCCTCTACCGAAAGGTGGTCATCGAAGATGGTCGCGCGGTGGGCGCGATCCTGATGGGGCAGATCGAGGACGGTCCGCGGCTCGTCTCGTTGGTCGCGAAGAGCGTCGAGATCGGCGATGCCTCCGAGCGGCGCGCGCTCCTGCTCGGTTCGCTCGCAGCGGGCGCCGCAACGGCCTCCTCGGAAGCGGACGAGCTCGCCGCGATCGCGGCACTACCGGCAGACGCCAACGTTTGCGGCTGCATGGGCGTTGCGAAGGGCGCGATCGTCGTTGCGATCGAGGCGGGCGCCACTTCACTCGCCGAGCTGAAGCGCGCGACCCGCGCGTCCACTTCGTGCGGAAGCTGCGCGGGCACTTGTCAGGCGCTGATCCGCCTCGTCACCGGCGAAGCCGGCGGCCCGAAAGGCCCGAGGCTCTTGTGCGAATGCGTGCCGCACGCCTAGGAAGAGTTGCGACGCGGCCTGCGCAATCAGAACCTGCGCAGCGTGAGCGAAGTGCTCACCGTCTACGGGAACGGCGTGGGCTGCTCCTCGTGCCGCCCCGCGCTCTCGTACCTGCTCGACGAGATCTGGCAGGGCGCGCACACCGAGGAGCGCGCCAGCCGCTTCGTGAACGACCGCGTGCACGCGAACATTCAGAAGGACGGCACGTTCTCCGTGGTGCCGCGCATGCGCGGAGGATTGACCACGGCGAGCGAGCTGCGCCGCATCGCAGACGTGGCCGAGAAATTCGAAGTGCCGATGCTGAAGGTGACGGGCGGGCAACGGCTCGACTTGTTGGGCGTCAAGAAACAGGATCTCCCGGCAATCTGGCGCGAGCTCGGGATGTCGAGCGGGCACGCCTACGCGAAAGCCGTACGCACCGTGAAGACTTGCGTCGGCAGCGAGTTCTGCCGCTTCGGCGTGGGGGACTCGACCGCCCTCGGCGTGAAGCTCGAGCGCAGCACAGAGCGTCTGTACACGCCGCACAAGGTAAAAATGGGTGTTACGGGCTGCCCGCGGAACTGTGCCGAAGTCACCGTCAAGGACATCGGCATCATGGCGATCCAGGGCGGCTGGGAGGTGCACGTTGGAGGCGCAGCGGGCATGCGCGTGCGCAAGACCGACTTGCTCGTGCGCGTCGAGCACGAGAACTCGGCGCTCGAGGCCGCGCATCTCTTCCTGCAGTACTACCGCGAGAACGCGGAGTATCTCGAGCGCACCTACGACTTCGTCGAGCGCTTCGGCATCGTGCGCGTGCGCGCCGAGACGATCGAGGCGCCCGAGGAGGCGCGCGCGGCGCTGCTCGAGCGGTTTCATCGCTCGCGCGAGCTCAGCGCGGAGCCGTGGGCGGAGGGCGAATCGCCAGCGACGCCGCATCAGTTCGAGCCGCTCGCCGCAATCCTGAACGCGCCTGCGGGCGCGACGGTGCGCGTCGCGGCGCTCGCGGAGCTACCCGTCGGCGAAGGCCGCGCCGTGCGCGTGGGCGCGCGCGAGATCGCGCTCTTCCGCACCGCGGAGGGCGAGGTGCGCGCAATCGCCGCGCGCTGCCCGCATTCGGGCGGGCCGCTCGCGGACGGCATCGTCTCGGGCGACAAAGTGACGTGCCCGCTCCACGCGTGGAAGTTCGACCTGACGACTGGCGAAGGCACATCGCCGGGTGGGCACTGCGAGGCGATTCCGGTGTACGCCGCAGCCGTGAAGGATGGCGAGGTGTTCGTTTCGCTCCCGGCTCGCGGCGCTGGCGTGCATGCGGCCCAAGCGGAGAAGACCCCGGCGGCTACGCCGTGAGCGGAATCGTCTACCTCGTCGGCGCGGGCCCGGGGGCTCCGGACCTAATCACACTGCGCGCCGCGCGATTGCTCGCGGAAGCCGACATCGTATTCTACGACGCGCTCGTCCACGCCGAAGTCGTCGCCCTCGCCGTGCGCGCCGAGAAGATCGCCGTCGGAAAGCGCTGCGGGCGCCACTCGACGGTGCAGCGCTTCATCAACAAGCGGCTCGTCGATGCCGCACGCGCGCACCGCGTCGTCGTGCGCCTCAAGGGCGGCGATCCGCTGCTTTTCGGGCGCGCGCAGGAGGAGCTCGACGCGCTCGCGGCCGCCGGCGTGCGCTGCGAGATCGTGCCCGGCATCTCCGCCGCGTTTTCCGCAAGTGCGGCGCTGGGCGTCTCGCTGACGCAGCGCGGCGTCGCGCGTAGCGTCGTGTTCGCGACGCCGCGCATTGGCGACGGCGCGAGCGCCGCGGGCACGCATGACTGGGCCGCGAGCGCGCTCAGCGCCGACACCGCAGCGCTCTACATGGCAGGCGAGCACGCGCGCGAGATCGCGGCGCAGTTGATTGCACGCGGCAAGCCGGCGGCGACCCCCGTCGTCGTGGTGACGTGCGCGAGCTTGCCCGCGCAGACCACGCGCGCGGCGACGCTGGGCGAGCTCGCGCGCAACGAGCCCGAGCCCGCGAGCGGGCCGACGCTGCTGCTCGTGGGCGAGGTGTACGCCGCGCACGTCGCGACGACGAGGATCGAAAGTACTCAGCGCAGGGCGAACTTCGGCCGGTAGAGGTCGCCCGCCAGTGCAACCGTCTCTGCGAACAGCTGCTCGATCTCGCGCAGCGAAGCCGCCAGCTGTTCGGCCGTCGCGCCCGGCGCAGCCAAGACCGCGCTCAGCCGCGGGCCGAACCCGTGCGGCGCGTAGGCGAAGCCAGCGATCTCCGCGAGCGCGGTCTTGTCGTTCAGCCACCACGCGCGATTGAGCGCGAACAACGCGAGCATCAGATAGGCCGCGAATCGCGTCATGCAGCCGACGCTTCCGACGACGTCGCCCTTCGCAGCGAGCTTCGGTGCGAACGCACGGAGCCCGAACTCCACCTGCCAAAGCGCCGCGCTTCCGACCTCGGCACGAAGTGCTTCGGGATAAGCCGCGACGCTCGCCTTCAATCCCTTTGCGACGCCCTGCGGATCGAAAAGCGGAACGCAGCACGCGAGCTCGCCGCAAAGCGTTGCGCTGAAGAATCCGAACGGCGCTTGTTGAGCGAAGTCGAGCTGCCAGCGCCCGGCGTGCGCATCCTCGATCGAGCGCGCGAGTTGCCCGACGCCGCGATAGAGCAAGTCGAATCGCGCGCCTTGAATCGTGAGCCACGCGCCGCCGTTCACCCACGCACCCCACTCGCCGAAGCCTGCGACCACGGGAGCGCGCGAGTCGTCGCGCGTTGCGCAAAAGCGGCTCAGCGCGTCCAGAGAGAATGGCTCGCGCTCGTCGTAGAGCAGGCCCACGTCCACGTCGGAGGTGGCGTTCGCTCTGCCGCGCGCGTGCGAGCCGCCGAGGACGATGGCCTGAACGCCCTCGATGCGCGCGACCTCACTGACGAGAGAGCCGAGCGTCTCGCGCTGTGCCGGCGAGAGCGATGCGACGCGCCCGATCACCTTGGCGATCGCATCCGTGTCGACCGTCATCGGCCCCGGTACTTCGCTTCGCGCTTCTCCGCGCGCGCGGCCTTGAACTCCGCGTAGTCCTGCGAGGCGAATACCATCGCCTGTGCGACGGACTCCTCCTGCATCGACTGCTGCACGAGCGGGTTCGCGATCCGGCGCAGTGTGCGCAGGAACATCGTCACCGTGAACTCGGGCGCGCTCGCGATTGCGCGCGCCATCTCGAGAGCCGCGGCGTCGAGCTCGGCGTCGGGCACGACGCGCGACACGATGCCATGCCGCAGCGCCTCCTGCGCATCGAGCAGACGACCTGTTAGGGCGAGATCCGCGACGAGCCCCGGTCCGGCGATCTGGAATAGCCGCGCGGTGCCGCCGGAATCGGGGACCACCCCGTGCATGATCTCGGGCAAGCGCATGCGTGCGCTCTCGCCTGCAATCCGGAGGTCGCAGAGCAGTGCGCGCTCGAAGCTGCCGCCGATCACCCAGCCCTTCAGCGCTGCAATCATCGGCACCGGCAGCGTGAAGAACGCCTGCGTGCCTTTGTGGCCGCGCTCGATGAACGCGAAATCGCTGATGTCCTCGTTGCGCACGCCGAGCTGCGTCGTGTCGCGGCCGGAGGAGAACGACGCCCCCTCGCCGCGCCAGATGACGGCGCGCAGCCCGGGCTTCGCGTGCAGCTCCTGCAGGATCGCGAACAGGCGCTGATCCATCGCGTCGTTCGCGGCGTTGTGTTTCTCAGGCCGGTCGTACGAGACGATCGCGATCGGGCCGTCGTAAGAGAGGCGAACTGTGTCTGCGCCGTCGGGCATATCTGGGCTCCGAAGAGGGATGCGAGCTTGCGTTGGGGACGTGCTTGCATAGCGCGATGCAAGTACGTCCCCAACGGAATCAGCGCCCTTTGAAC
>JANNKN010000224.1:0-1294 GCA_031396315.1 Deltaproteobacteria bacterium | reverse complement strand
GACGTGAATGACGGCCCGCTCGCACCGCCGCCGCCCGGCGTCGGCGCGATCACCGCCGCGCTCTGGTACGGCGATTCGCTCCAGGGAAATCTCACGAGCGTGCAGGAGGCATTACTCGGCTGCGGCAATCATTATGGGACCCAGTGCGACCTACACGGCATCGATCTGCTGAACGCCGAGGCCAGTGCGCTCTTCCAGGCCTTTCCGTGGATCGAGGGCACCGAGCGCGATCCGCATTGGAACACCACCAACGCGGCGATTGCGCAGCCCGGCACGGGCGGCTTCACGGGCGGCGCGCTCTGCACGCGTTTCGAGGTCGGGCAGCTACTCGTGCTGCC
Organism: Deltaproteobacteria bacterium; assembly: GCA_031396315.1. Classification (GTDB taxonomy): domain Bacteria; phylum Myxococcota_A; class UBA9160; order UBA9160; family UBA6930; genus VGRF01. Next base: position 956 of record JANNKN010000224.1, on the reverse strand, counting down.
GGGTTGCCTCGGGCCGGGTATGTCGGGCTACGACGTCGCGGTCGATGGCGGCATCGTACGCAGCGAGGACGGCTCGAACGCGCCGCTCGTGCATCCGTTCACGGGGCAGCCGTTCCGCAGTGAGACGGCCGCGCTCTCGTGGAACCTGCTGATGCTCGCGGCTGCTCTCGGCTGCGAGCCGGACACCAGCGACCTCTCGAAGTGCGACCCGCTGCGTGCGTTCGCGACCGGGCGCTGCTCGTTCGCGCAGCCGCAGCACTGCAAGCTCGTGGACGGCTTTGCGTCGCTCACCCGCGTGACGCGGAGCCATCGCCGCGCAGGCGGAAACGGGGTGTACGGGCGCCGGCAGTTCGTGTGGGGCGGCGTCGGCTCGGCCGCGCTGAGTTATCAGAAGCGCAACGTGCTCGGCTTCTCGTCCGACTTCGCGGAAGATCTGACCGGTACGAGCTGGGGCTTCGAATTCACCTGGCAGGAAGGCCTGAATGCCGTCAATAACAATGCGAGCGACGGGCTCTCCGGCGTCGATACCTTCAATCTGACGATCTCCGCCGAGCGCCCGACGTTCTTCCGCGCGCTCAACGCGCACCGCACGTTCTTCCTCAGCAGCCAGCTCTTCGTGAGCCACATTGGTGGCTACGAGCGCGGGATGACGGCGGACGGGCCGTGGACGTTCCTGCTGCTCGTGAACGCGAGTACCGGCTATTTTCAGGACCGCTTGAACCTCAGCGCCAACGTCGTGTGGGATTTCCGTTCGCATTCGGGCGCGCTGCTGCCGGAGCTCTCGTGGCGCTTCAGCGACGCCGTCTCGGCGACGTTCGGCGTGGGGGTGTTCACGGGGGGCTGGACGCGCCGCCTGCGCGGGATCAACGACTTCTCTGCGAACGACGACAATCTGCTGACGGAGTTCACGTACGTCGAGAACGGGTTGTCGCCCGTGCGCGACCTGGACCATGTGT
>JANNKN010000213.1:0-7645 GCA_031396315.1 Deltaproteobacteria bacterium | reverse complement strand
GTCTCGCGCCACTTTTCTGTGGTGCTGTGCGGGTGTGGCGTTTCAGCGCGGCGGGTTTGGGATTTTTGAACGCGGCTAAGGTGTGGCGCCTATGGCTTCCGTTTCTCGGGACGATGTGCGGCGCGTCGCGCGGCTGGCGCGGATTCGCGTGGGGGATGAGGAGGCGGACGTGCTCGCTCGCGAGCTCGAAGATGTGCTCGGGTACGTGGAGCTGCTCGATTCACTCGACACGTCGGGGGTCGAGGCAACTTCGACGGTGATGCCGCTCGCGACGCCGTTGCGCGCTGACGAGCCCGCGGCGCCGCTGTCGCTCGAGATGGTTCTGATGAACGCGCCCGCGGCGGAAGGTTCGGCGTTCGCGGTGCCCAAGGTGCTCGGCGGCGAGGCGGGGAGCTGAGCGCGGTGGCCGAAGGGCTCGGAACGCTGGCGGAGCAGCGGGCGGCGCTCGATGCGGGTGCTGTTACGGCCTCGCAGCTCGCGCAGCAGGCGCTCGCGCGCGGTGCCGCATTGGACGCGAAGCTGCACGCGCTGCTCTATCCGCGCCGGGAGCGTGCGCTCGTCGAGGCGGCGGAGTCGGATGCGCGGCGCGCGCGCGGCGAGCAGCGGTCGGCGCTCGATGGGATTCCGCTGGTCATCAAGGACTGCATCGTGCAAGCGAACGAGCCGGCGACGGCGGGCTCGAAGGTTCTCGCCGGCTACGTCTCGCCGTTCGACGCGACGGTGGTGGCGCGGCTGCGCGCAGCCGGCGCGATCATCGTTGCGCGCACGAACATGGACGAGTTCGCGATGGGCTCGTCGACCGCGCATTCTTGTTATGGCGCGGCGCGGAATCCCTGGGATGTGGAGCGCTCGCCGGGCGGGTCGTCGGGAGGCTCCGCGGCAGCAGTCGCCGCGGGCATCGTGCCGCTCGCGCTCGGCAGCGACACGGGCGGCTCGGTGCGGCAGCCGGCGGCACTGTGCGGCGTCACGGGCATGAAGCCGACCTACGGGCGCGTTTCACGCTACGGACTGATCGCGTACGCCTCGTCGCTCGACCAGATCGGGCCATTCGCGCGCAGCGCGGCGGATTGCGCGGTGCTGCTCGACGCGATCGCGGGCCACGATCCCGCCGACTCGACCTCGCTGCCCGAGCCTTCGCCGCGCGCGGCGGCGGCGCTCACCGGCGATGTCTCGGGTCTGCGCGTCGGGATTCCGCGCGACGTGCTCGCGCTCCCCGGCGCAGCGCCTGCGGTGGTGGAGCGCGTGCTCGCGGCAGCGGACGTGCTCGCGCGCGCGGGTGCGAAGCTCGTCGACGTCGCGCTACCGCATACGCGCTACGGCATCGCGGCCTATTATTTGATCGCGACGGCCGAGGCGTCGAGCAACCTCGCGCGCTTCGACGGCGTCCGGTACGGGCTGCGCGTGCCCGCCCCGGGCGACGTCACCGCCATGATCGAGGCCACGCGCTCGCAGGGCTTCGGCGCCGAGGTGAAGCGGCGCGTCCTGCTCGGCACCTACGTGCTGTCGGCGGGTTACTACGACGCCTATTACAGGAAGGCGCAGCGCGTGCGCACGCTGCTCCGCCGCGATTTCGAGCACGCGTTCGCAGCCTGCGACGTGATCGCGATGCCGACCTCGCCGGAGGTTGCATTTCGCTTCGACGCGAAGTCGGATCCGCTCGCCGAGTACTTGACCGACGTGTTCACGGTCTCGGCGAACCTCGCGGGCGTGCCCGCGATCTCGCTGCCATGCGGGACCGCGCGCCCCGAAGGCGGAGGCCCAGAGCTGCCGGTGGGCCTCCAGTTGCTGGGGAGGTCGCTGGAGGACGCGACCGTGCTGCGCGCCGCCGACGCATATCAGCGCCTCACCGACTACCACACGCGGAGGCCGCCGCTGTGAGCTGGGAAGTCGTGATCGGGCTCGAGGTGCATTGCCACCTGCGCACGCGCAGCAAGCTGTTCTCGCCATCGCCGGTGTCGTACGGCGCGGACCCCAATCACTCGGTGACGCCGCTCGACCTCGCGCTGCCGGGCACGCTGCCGGTGCTGAACGGGCTTGCCGTCGAGCTCGCGATCCGCGCTGCGCTCGCAACCCACTGCACGGTGCACGATCGCTCGATCTTCGCGCGCAAGAATTACTTCTATCCCGACTTGCCGAAGGGCTATCAGATTTCGCAGTACGAAGAGCCGCTCGCGACGGGCGGCTACGTCGAGCTCGAGCCCGTCGATGGTGCGCCGCGGCGCGTTCGGCTCACGCGCATTCACATGGAAGAGGACGCAGGCAAATCGATCCACGACGGCTCGAGCACCGAGACCCTGATCGATCTGAATCGCGCGGGCGTGCCGCTGATCGAGATCGTGTCGGAGCCGGACCTGCGCTCGGCTGCCGACGCCGCGGAGTATCTGCGCAAGCTGCGTGAGATCCTGCGCGCGGTCGGCGCGTCGGACGCGGACATGGAGAAGGGGCAGTTTCGCTGCGACGCGAACGTCTCGATTCGCCGCCTCGGCGATTCGAAGCTCGGCACGCGCAGCGAGATCAAGAACCTGAACTCGTTCCGCTTCGTGGAAGCCGCGATCCAGTGCGAAGTGCGCCGCCAAATCGAAATCCTCGAGAGCGGCGGCGCAATCGTGCAGGCGACGCTCGGTTACGAGCCCGAACAGGATCGGGTGTATGTGATGCGGATCAAGGAGAACGCGGACGACTACCGCTACTTCCCGGATCCGGACTTGATCCCCCTGATGATTCCGGCTGCGCGCATCGAGGCGATTCGCGCCTCGCTGCCCGAGCTCGCGGATGCGCGCGCGCAGCGTTACGTCGCGCAGTTCGGGCTGACGCCGAACGACGCGGCGCTGCTCGCGCCGAACGCCGCGCTCGCGGCATGGTTCGAGGCGGCGGCGAGAGCACACGGCAGTGCGAAGAGCGTGGTGAACTGGCTGCTGCGCGACGTGCTCGCGGCGCTGAGGGAGCGTGGCGCGGAGATCGAGCAAGTGAAGCTCGCGCCGGAGGCGTTCGGCGCGCTCGTGAAGCTGACGGACGACGGCAAAGTGACGGCCAAGAGTGCGCGCGCGCTGCTCGCCGAGCTGTTATGGACGGGGGGCGATGCGGTGGCGTTGATCGCGGAGCGCGGGCTCGGCGCGATGTCGGACGCCGGCGCGCTCGAAGTCGTCGCGGAGGAGGTGATCGCGGCCAACGACAAGGCCGCCGCTGCGGTGCGCGGCGGCGATGCCAAGTCGCTGAACTTCCTGATGGGCCAAGTGATGCGCCGCACCCAGGGCAAAGCCGACCCCGCGGCAATCCGGGAGATTCTCTCGCGAAAGCTCGGAGGCTGATTCCATGAAGCTCGCGATTCGTGTGTTATTTGGGATCGGAGCGCTGCTCGCGCTCGCGCTGGTGGCGCTCGCGCTCGCGTTGCCACGCATTGCGCAGCGCCCCGAGGTGCGGACGGAGATCGCGGCCGCAGCGCTCGCCGCGACGGGGCGCGAGCTGCGCTTCGGCGAGCTCGACGCCGGCGTGCTGCCGCCGCGCCTGATCGTCGCGAGCCCCGAGCTCGTGGCGCGCGAAGGCGATGCGCCGCTGCGCGCCGAGCGCGTCGCGCTGCGCCTCTCGGTGCTCGCACTGCTGAGAGGCAGCGTCGCGGTCGATACGCTCACGCTCGACGGCGCGGAGCTCACGTTCGCGCGCACGCCCGACGGCTTCGCGCTGCCGGTGGAGATCGCCGCGGGCGAGCCAGGCGCGCCGGCGGCGGAGAGCAGCGTCGATCTCTCGGTGCGCGAAGTGCGCATCACGAACTCGCGCGTCGCACTCGAGGATCGCATCGTCACGCCGACGACGACCTGGCAGCTCGAAGACGTCGAGGCGCGCGCGACGGGGAGCCTTCTCACGGGCCGCATCACGTTCGAAGCCAGCGCGAAGCTCGCGAGCGGCGGCAATCTCTCCGCGCAGGGCAAGCTCACGGGCGACGGCGAGCTCGGCGTGAGCGCGCAGCTCGCGAAGCTCTCGCTCGCCGCTGCAAAGGCCTACTTCCCGGAGGACGCGAGTGCCGAAGGCGAGGCCTCGTTCGAAGTCCAGTTATCAGGCCCGACCGGTGCACTCGAAGGGCCGATCTCGGTGGAGCTGGACGCGGCGCAGCTCGCGTTCGGCGATTCGTTCCGGAAGCCCGCGGGTGAGAAGCTGCGCATCTCGGGAACGCTCGCACTCGCAGGGGACGAGATCGCGCTGCGCGACGGAAAGCTCGCGCTGCGCGATCTCGAGACGCCGCTCGCGGCCTCGATGGCCGAGAAGACGCGCGCGACGCTCGGCGGCGGCTCGCTCGAGCTCGCGGGCTGGGACGCGATTCTCCCCGCGCTCGAAGGCCTCGGCCTCACGGGCAAGCTCTCGTTCGCGAACCTCGCGATCGGCATGGATCCGCTTTCGGTGAAGGGCGCGATCGCACTCGATGGCGTCGCGATGCCGCTCGCGGAAGGGCAGAGTGCGACGGTCTCGATGAAGCTCGAGGGCAGCGGCGATGCGATCCGCGGCGCCGGGCCGGTCACGATCGGCGGCCAGCAGATCGCGCTCGAGCTCGGCATCACGCGGCTCTCGCGCGAGATGCAGCTTGCGCTCGGCGCGCACGCCGACGATCTCGACAGCGGCGCGCTCGCCAGCGCGTTCGGTGCGCCGGATGGCTCGCTCAGCGGCCCGCTCGACCTCGACGCAAAGCTCGCGGCGCCACTCGGCGGCGAGGCCGCGCTCGTCGACGTGTTATCAGGGCCGCTCGACTTCTCGATTGCACCGGGTCGGCTGCCGGGCGTCTCGATCTTCCGCAACGCGATCGATGCGCTCGGCGGAATCGCGAGCGCTGCCTCGCTGTTCGGCAACCTCGACTCGGGCGGGAAGCTCGAGAAATTCTACGAGGACGAGTTCGAGAAGCTCGGCGGCACGTTCACGCTCGGTGACGGCAAGGCGCACACCGAGGATCTCGCGCTCTTGTATCGCGACTATCGCGTCGATCTGAGCGGCGACGTCGCGCTCGCCGACACTGCGCTCGATCTCGAAGGCACGCTCACGATCTTCGAGTCGATCGACCAGGCGATCGCCGGCGCGGCGCAACCCGTCGCGGCCGGCGGCGCGCGCGCGGTGAAGCGCGAGCTGCCGCTCGCCCACGTCGGCGGTAGCGCGAGCGCGCCGAGCGTCTCGATCACGCCGAAGGGCGCGCTGGCCTTCACCGCGGCGTACCTCGGCAGCGGCAAGCTGCGCGAGACGCTCGAGCAGAACGTGCCTGGGGCGGGGGACGTGGTCGATGCGCTCGGGGGGCTGTTCGGCGGCAAGAAAAAGAAGAAACCAGAGTGAGCTGGCGGACGCTGCGCTGGGCGGAGGGCGCGGTCCATCTGCTCGATCAGCGCGCGCTGCCTGAGCGCGAAGTCGAGCTCGCCTGCCGCAGCGTCGAGGAGTTGGCGCGCGCGATCGAGCAGCTCGTCGTGCGCGGCGCGCCCGCGATCGGCTGCGCGGCGGCGCTCGGCGTCGCGCTCGCGGCACAGCGCAGCCGCGCGAGCGAGCTCGGCGCACTCGCGCGTGAGCTCGCGCATGCGCGTGCTCGGCTGCTGCGCACGCGCCCGACCGCGGTGAATCTCGCTTGGGCACTCGCGCGCATGCAGCGCTGCGAAGAGGGCGCCGGGCGCGAAGCGGGCGCGAGCGTCGAATCCGTAACAGCTGCACTGCTCGCGGAGGCGCTCGCGATCGTGGCCGACGACGAGCGCATTTGCCGCGCGCTCGGCCGCGCCGGCGCCGAGCTCGTGCCCGATGTCGCGCGCGTGCTCACGCACTGCAACGCCGGTGCGCTCGCGACCGCGGGCTACGGCACCGCTCTCGGCGTCGTGCGCGCGGCGGTCGCGCAAGGCAAGCGCGTGTCCGTGCTCGCGGACGAGACGCGCCCCTTCTGGCAGGGCGCGCGCCTCACCGCCTGGGAGCTGCATCGCGACGGCATCCCCGTCACCGTGATTGCCGACGCAATGGCCGCGCATCTGATGCGCTGCGGCGAGATCGACCTCGTGATCGTGGGCGCGGATCGCGTCGCCGCGAATGGCGACGTCGCGAACAAGATCGGCACGTACTCGGTCGCGCTCGCGGCGCGCGCGCATGCGCTTCCGTTCTACGTGGCCGCACCGCTTTCGACGCTCGATCTCGCCACGCCGAACGGCGCGGCGATTCCGATCGAGGAGCGCGGCCGCGACGAACTGGCGCGCGTTGCCGGCCGCATGCTGGTTCCGGAGGGCGTGCCCGTGCGGCACCCCGCGTTCGACATCACGCCCGCGGAGCTCGTCACGGCGATCATCACCGAGGCCGGCATCGCGCGTGCGCCGTATGCGGAGAGCCTTGCCGCCTTGTTGCGCACGGCGCGCAGGTGAGTTGCGCGAGACGGGTGTGATTTCGCCCACGCGGCGCGGCGGCAGGACGCCGATGCAACAGGGCGAGAGGGCGCTCCCACATGGCCGCTGCGACGATTCTTTGTGCCGACGACGATCGAGGCTTCTGCCAGATCCTGTCGCGCGCCTTTACCCAGGCGGGTTATCAGGCCGAGACTGCCTACGACGGCGTGGCAGCGGTCGAGCGCGCGAGAGTGCTGAAGCCCGCGCTGGTCACGCTCGACGTGATGCTCCCGCGCCTCGACGGCTTCCGCGTGCTCGAGACGATTCGTGGCGAGAAGGATCTCGCCCAGACGCCCGCGCTGTTCGTCTCGGGTTGCACGTTCACGCCGGATTATCAGGCGCGCGCGCGTGCGCTCTCCGCGGCTGCCGTACTGAAGAAGCCGGTGCCGCTCGATCAGCTGCTGGCTTCCGTGGCCCGCGCCGTCGCTTCGGCGCCCGCGGCCGCGAAAGGCGGCGCAACGCTCGCGGGCTCACTCGAGCAGCTCCCGTTCGCGGAGCTGCTGCACCACCTGCACGGGCTGCGCGCGACGGGCGTGCTCGATCTGCGCCACGGCAAGAAGAAGAAGCAGGTGCAGCTGCGCGATGGCGTGCCGGAGGCCGTGCGTTCGAATCTGATGCACGAGACGCTCGGCCATCTGCTCGTCGGCGGCGGAACGATTACGGAAGACGTGCTGCACGCGTGTGTGAAGCGCATGAAGACGAGCGGCGGCTTGATCGGGCAGATCCTGCTCGCGAGCCAGATGCTCGACGACGAAGACCTCGCGCGCGCGCTGCGACGCCAGGCGGACGAGAAACTGTTCGAGCTCTTCACCTGGCGCGCGGGCAGCTATCAGTTTCACGACCGCGCGCGCTTGAAGAGCGCGAACGCGCTCTACCTGAACCGCAGCCCTGCGGACTTGCTCGCGCACGGCGTGCTCGAGCGAATGCCCCGCGACGTGATCGATGCGCGGCTGGCAGCCCGTGCACACTTCGTCGCGCTGCCCGGCGGCAGCCGCTCCTATCAGTTCCAGCGCGCCAACCTCGACGCGCAGGGCAAAGCGCTACTCGGCCAAGTGGACGGCACGAAGACGGTTGCGCAGCTCGGAGCTCCGACCGAGCGCACGCGCCGTTTGCTCTACGCGCTGATCGCGCTCGAGATCGTCGACCTCGCCGAGCCGCAGAAGGATTCCGCGCCCGCGGCACAGCAGCACGCCGCACCGGCCAAGGCGGCGCTGCGGGAAGTGCGGCGCAACGTGCAGGCCTCCGAGGATCGCGTCGCGACG
>JANNKN010000209.1:0-3871 GCA_031396315.1 Deltaproteobacteria bacterium | reverse complement strand
GGCCCAGACATACAGGACCGAGATGCACGCGAGTGCCTTGCCGAGGCTCTTCGGGTCGCTGGCGCCACCGAAGAAGTCGGAGAGCGCGCCGGCGAGAAACGGGCCGCCGCCGAGACCGATCAGCGTGAGCAGCGATGCGATCGAGCTCGAGATGAAGCCGCGCATGCGGTCGGGGATCATGCCCTGCATCGCCGCGCCCGCGGGCGCGCTGTGCACGAGCGAGAGCCCGCCTGCGAGCGCATAGAGCACGACGGCGTGGGTCGAGTTCGCAATCGACGTGGCGATGAGCAGCGCGGGGCACGCGAGTAGCGAGCACAGCGCGGGCGTGAGCAGTACGGCGCGCGGATTCGTGCTCCACGCGCGATTCGCAACGATGCCGCCAGCGGCCGCACCGATCGTGCTCGCGACTGCGGCCCAGACCAGCGCGAGTGAGGCGTTCGCGTTCGTCATGCCGTGCACGCGCTCGAAGAACGCGACGACCCACTGCGCGGAGGCGAACACGCCGACGCTATTCAGCACCGTGCCGATGAAGGTCTGCACCAGCGCGCTCCGGCGACGCACGACGCTCGCGACTTCGGCGAGCGAAGCGGGCGTGGAGGGCGTGTGCGCGCGCCCCTCGGACCAACCGCGCGGCGGCTCCTTCACCACGGCTGCGAACAGTGCCGCGAAGGCGAAGCCGAACACGCCGGAGCCAATGAACAGGCCGCGCCAGCCGAAAGCCCCGAGCACCCCTGCGAAGCCGAGCGCGCCTGCGGCGAGCGCGCCGAGCGTCGCGCCCATGTTCGTAATCGCCATGATGCCGCCGCGCCGCTCCGGCGCAACGTAATCGACGAGCAGCGGGCTGTTCGTCGCGCCCGCCGAAGCTTGCCCGGCTCCCGCGCCGACGCGCGTCAGCACGAACGTCGTGAAGCCGCTCACGAAGCCACCGAGCAGCGTCGCCGCGCTCCACGCCGCGATGCCGGCGGCGTAGATCGCGCGCCGCGGCAGCCGATCTGCGATGCGTCCGAGCACGAGGCCACTCGCGGCGTAGGCGGTGGCGAACACCAGCACGAGTGAGCCGAGCTGCGTGTCGGAGAGGTCGAGATCGCGCCGGATCTCGTCCATCGCGACCGCGAGCACTTGGCGATGGAAGAACTCGACGAACACGGCGCCGGTGAGCATCGCGACGACGAGATTCACGTAGCGGCGCGAATAGCGGGGCGCGGCTCCGTTCACGGCTTTCCTTCGTCGGCGCGCGAGTGATTACTGGCGCACGAAGGTGCCGGAGCCGGCGACTGCGTTCGCGCCGAAGCGGCTCGGTCGCCATGAGATCACGTTGTGGTTCACGCCCTCGCCGTCGAAGTCCGCGATGGCGACGTTCACGCGCAAGGCGTCCCAGCGCGCGCCGCGCCGATCGTCGAGCTGCGAGCCCGGGATCGTCACCTCGACCGCATAGCCCTCACTCGTACGCCGTGCCGCGCAGCTGATTTTGGCCTTGCCGGTGGTGGGCGCGAACAGCGCGAGGATCGGATCGGCGACGGGCTTCTCCTGCACGCCGCAGAACGCGGTGATCTGCTTCTGCAGCTCGCCGCTGAGCCGCGCCGCGAGGTATTCCATGTTTTTGTTGCGCTCGGCCTCGGGCCGCGCGTCGAGGTTGATCACGACGTGATCCTGCTCGCGCAGCGTGCGCGACGGCATCGACACGACATCGTCGTCGCGCACCTGCACCGCGAAATGCACCCCCGCGTCGTCGTGGCGCACGTCGAACGCGAACGAGGCGTCCGCGGCGCCGTCGTAGTCGCCGTGGCCTTCGAGCTCGCCGGGCGCGCGCACCCGGAAGGTGAGCGGCGCCCAATCGACGAGATCGGCGTCGGCCGCGATCGCGCCGGAGGCGCGCCTCAGCGCGAAGGACTTATCAGGCAGCACGATCGATTCCGTCTCGATCGAGAGCGGCGCGCCGTTCGGGCCCGTCGTCGCGAGCGTCCACTCCACACGCGCGGGCTCGGCCGCCTCGTACGCAGCGAGGCTGCGCGCTCGGATCGGCAGCTCGAGATTTGCGACGCCGCCAGGCTCGACGGTCGCGCTCAGCGTGACGTCGCCGGCATCGAGCTGTCGGCTGCCGAGCGCGCGACCCGAGACCGCGAGCGCGTGCTCGCCGTCGTTCGCGATGGAGAAACGCGCGATGCCGGAGCGGAACGCGTCCGCGTCGCCCGCTAGCGGTTCCTGCACGATCGCGCGCGGCAGCGCCAGCACGAGCGCGCGCTGCGCGTCGGTCACGACATCGTGCGGGAGGATGCCGTCGAGCCGCAGGTTCGCGATCACGGGGCCGGCGCTCGTCATCGATACGCGTGCCACCTGGTCGAACTCGCCGAATGTCGTGCCGCGCAGATCGCTGCCGCCGCCCGTCGTCGCGAGCGTGATGAACTGACGGTTGTTACGGACGTGCTCGGTGTAGCGGTGATAATGGCCGGCGAAAACGGTGTAAGGCCGATCGCCGAGCAGCTGCTCGACGCGCAGCCAGTCGGGCTTCATTCGAGGCGCCGTCACCTGGCCCGGCAGCGGGATCTTCGGCACGTCCCAGAGCGGCTGATGGATGAACACGAACGTCCAGCGCACTTCCGCGTTCTCGCGCAGCACTTTCTCGACGTAGGCGAGTTGCTCCGCCTGCTTCCACGGACCCGGCAGCGACTCGGTCGGCTTGTGCACCAAGCCAAACAGCTCGGAGTTCAGCGCGAGGAAGAGCACGTCCTTGTAGACGAAGTGGTAATAGGACGGGCCGAAGCGCTCCTTCCAGACTTCGGCCATCACGGCGTTGCTCATGTCGTGATTGCCGGGCACGTAGAAGAATGGCATCGCGAGCTTCGCGGTGGCGGCCTCGATGCCATCCCACTCACGAGCGAGCTGCGCGCGGTCTTCGGTGTAGCCCTCGATCAGGTCGCCGACGCTCATCACGAACTCGGGCCGCACGAGGTTCACTTTCGGCGGCATCACGTCCTCGAACACGCCGTCGCGGTGCTCACCCGTGCGGTCGGTGACGACCGCAAAATCGAAGTCGCTCTCTTCGCGCAGGGGAGTCGAGGCCGTCCACGGCGTCGGACCTGTTAGGGCAGGCAGCTCGAAGCTCGCGAGCGGCAGCTTCGCCGCCAGCGTCGCGACGCAGCCGATCGCTGCCGCCGCTCCGAGCGCGAACAAGCCGAGGGATCGCTTCTGCATGGAGCCTCCTGGGAGCGTTCTCAGGTCATCCCGCGGCGCTTCAGCTCCGCCGCGAGGCGCTGCGTGTCCGACGACGCCGGCTGGGTCTTCCGCTCCGGCGGCAGCTGCCCGGCCGTGTCGAGCGCCATCTTCTGGCCGTCGTAGGTGATCCACTTCTCGGGCGTCAGCTCGAGCACGACGCGCAGCGGCGAATCGAGGAACTCGGCGAACTTCTTCGTGGCCACCGGATCGCCCCGTTGAATCATCGCCGCGAGCGCCGGGTAGAACCACGCCTTCGTCTCGGCGTCTTCACGCACGCGCACGCGGCCCTTCACGGTGATCGTCTTCGAGGGGCCGAGCTTCGTGCCGGTGCTCGTGACGACGAGCGACACGCGCGGATCGCGCCGGATCGCCTCGATGCGGTGCCGATGCGCGCCGGCCGTCAGCCAGAATTTCCCGTCGCGCCACAGGAACGACATGATCACGCCGACAGGCCAGCCGTCCTTCGTCGACCAATTGAACACGCACTCGGCCGCAACCCGTAACAACACCTCGCGCTCATCGGCGTCGAGCCCGTAGATCGAAACCTGCTCGTAGTTGTGGATCTGCTCGGCCACGCGCGCCTCCTCGCGAAGGGCGGCAGCGTATCACGGGGCTGTTGGCGTTCGCGGTGCAGGCGCGCGACGAATCGGCGCGAGAT
>JANNKN010000186.1:0-1614 GCA_031396315.1 Deltaproteobacteria bacterium | reverse complement strand
CGCTTCATGCGTCACGGCTTGCGCCGAAGGAGCCGACGCTCACGCAGGTCGGACCGCTCTCGCTGACGATTCTCGAACCGATGCGCAGGCTGCGCTTTGCCATCGCCGAGAACGCGCACGGCATTGGCTGCGACCTCACCTTCGTGGCGCGCGCGCCGGCGCTCGAGGAAGAGCGCGCGCGCATGAAGGCGTTCGACTCGCCGCGCAACCTCGTCGACATGACGCGCTTCACGCAGTTCGGCACGTGGGCAGGCTGGGTGCGCGTGGGCGGCGTGACGACGCGGATCGATCCTGCCACGACGTTCGCGACGCGCGACCGCAGCTGGGGCGTGCGCAGCGTTGGCAGCGCGGCCGCAGGCCGACCCGCCGCGCCGCCAACGTTCGGCTGGCTGTGGGCCCCCGTTCACTTCGCCGACGAGTGCGCGCTGATCGGCTACTTCCAGAATGCCGACGGCTCGCGCTGGAATCCGTCCGGCATGCGCATCGCTACGAGCGCCACGCCGAGCCTCCACGCCGATCCAGGCGATCCAGCGCTGACGCCCTTCGAGCCGACCGGCGACAGGCTCGAGTTCGTGCCTGGCACGCGCTGGGTAAAGCGCGGCGTGTTCACCGGCCGCCAGCGCGACGGGCGCGAGCTCGCGCTCGAGCTCGAAGTGACGCGGCGCTTCAACATGAACGGGCTCGGCTATGCGCACCCGAAGTGGGGCCACGGCGTGTGGCAGGGCGAGTCGAAGCTGGAGGCCGAGGTCTGGAAGGAGAGCGAGCTCGTCGCCGGCAATCCGTTCCATAATCACATTCACAACCTCGTGACCGCGAGACTCGGCGAGAAACGCGGCGTCGGGTTGCTCGAGCAAATCCTGTTCGGCGCGCTGACGCGCTACGGATTCAGCGATTTCCTAGACGGCGCTCCCGCACGCTGAGCGCGAGCGACGCAGCGCAACCCAATCCCGGAAACGAACGGCGAGGAGTTCACGCGATGGAGATCTCGGGTCGCAAGGCAGTCGTCGTGGGTGGCGCGTCCGGCATGGCACGCGCGACAGCGGAACGGTTCGCGGCGAATGGCGGCAGAGTCGCGATTCTCGACCGCCCGCAATCCGCAGGCGCCGAAGTAGCCAAGGGACTCGGCGGCCCATTCTTCCCGTGTGACGTGACGGACTTCGTCACGACCGAGACCGCGCTGCGCGACGCGGTCGCTGCACTCGGCGGCGTGCACTTCTGCGTGAACACCGCAGGCGGCGGCGTCGCGATGCGCACGCTCGCGAAGGACGGCCCGCACGCGCTCGACGCCTTCCGGCGCGTGATCGACTTGAACCTCGTCGCGAGCTTCAACGTCGCGCGCCTCTCGGCCGAGCGCATGAGCAGGAACGAGCCCGAGGCGAACGGCGAGCGCGGTGTGATCCTGATGACCGCTTCGATCGCGGCCTTCGAGGGGCAGATCGGCCAGGTCGCGTACACCGCCGCCAAGGCCGGCATCGCCGGCATGACGTTGACGATGGCGCGCGACCTCGGCAGCCTCGGCATCCGCGTGATGACGATCGCGCCGAGCCTGTTCCACACCGGGCTCACGCGCGGCATCCCGCAGGCCATGGAGGACACGCTCACCAAGGACGCCGC
>JANNKN010000179.1:0-5189 GCA_031396315.1 Deltaproteobacteria bacterium | reverse complement strand
GCCCGCGAGGCGCTCGCAAAGAATCCCTCCTTGGCTCCGGATGCCCGTGCGGCGCACGCCCTCGCCCTCGCGCGGCTGAAGGCGCAGCAGCTCGACGCCGCTGGCGCCTCGGATTCGTTCGCGCGCGCAGCGCTGCTCGCGCCTCGACTGGCGGGCGCGCAGGCGAAGCTCGGCGCCGCGCGGCTGCAAGCGCAGCTCGGCAATCGGGATGAGGCGCTGATCGCGTATGAGGAATTAGGGGCAGAGGGCGCTCAGGGGCTCGGCGAACACGCGGCCGAGGCCTTCGCCGGCCTCGGCGAAGCGCGCGCGATCGCGGGCGACGACGCGGGCGCGGCGGAGGCCTACACGACGGCGCTGGCGGTCGATCCCGACCAGACGGACGCGCTGCGCGGGCAGGGCGAGCTGTATCTCGAGGCGGGCAAGCCTGCCGATGCGCTGGTGCCACTCGCTCGCGCCGTCGCGGTGGAGCCCGCCGACGCCGCGCTGCGGCGCGCCCTTGCGCGCGCGCACGTGGGCGCCGGCGATCCCGCCGCGGCGCTCGACGCCCTGCAAACCGACGCCGTGCCCCTCGAAGATCGCTCTCAGCTGCTGAGCGATGCGGCCGAGATTCAACGCCAGCAGGGCGATCTCGATGGCGCGCGCGAGTCGCTGCTCCAAGCCGTCGAGATCGCGCCCGACGCGCCGCCGCTGCGCTCGGCGCTCGCGAAGGTGTATGCGGAGAGCGGCGACGCCGACGCGGCTGCGCGCGAAGAGGCGCAGCTTTCCGCGCTGACGGCCATCGTGCCGAGTAACGAAATGCTCGCGAACGCCAACGCGGAGGCGAGCGGTGCTGCGAATGCTGAGGAGGGGGCGAACGGCTTCGCGTCGCTGGCCGCCAGCTTTCCCGCACAGCGCGCCGATGGTCGGCCCTTCGTGGGCGTGACGTTCATCGGCATCACGCGCGAAGCGACCTGGATGGAGCACGCCCGCGACTGGCTGCTCCCGAAGCGCTTCGACGCGAGTGCGCTCGAAGCGGAGATTCAGGCGGCATTTGCAAGGCGCTACGACCTGATGCCGCTGCCCGGGGTGAGTGATCTCGTCGAGCCTGCGCTCGCGCGGGTGCGCGCACTCTCGATCGAGAGCGGCGACATCTCGCTCGTCAACGACGAACTCGGCGTCGAGGTGTCGTTCGTCGCGGAGCTTTCCTCGGCTGAACCCGTGCGGCTCGATTCGCCGATGACTCCGCGGCAGCAGCTCGAAATGCGCATGCTCCAGGGCCGGACGCGCGACGAAGTCAAGATCTCGTCTGTCGCCGTGAGCCTGCGAAGCCCGGAAGATTTCATGCGCTGGAACCCGCGCGCACTGCTTCCGTATGGCCTACTGCTCGGGCTGTTGATCGCGCCGATGGTCCGCGGCTGGGGCCGACTCGTCGTTCGACTCGAGTACGAAGCGCGCAAGAGCGCGAAGGGCTTCTTCACGATCGAGCTCACGCGCCGGCCCGGCGTCGCCAAGCGCGGGAGCGACACAGCCGGCAAGAGCAAGGTGGCGCAGTATCAGAAGAAGGGTGTCAGCTGGTCCCGCTTCAAGCGCTACATGGCGCAGCGCGAGAACCGGTTCCGCTTCATTCCGGCGCGCGATTATTACGTTTGCGTGCACGGCATCATGCAGGACGAGCGCGGGGAAGTGGTGGGCAGCTACCTCGAGGAGCGCAAGATCAAGGTTCTGCGCGGCGCCTCGCGCGAGCTCACGTTCGACTTCAGGCCGAATGAGGCCTCGCTCGAAGTCCATCTCGCGCGGCCCGCGGGCGACTCGCAGGGCGTCGCCCGCGTCGCGCTCCGCGGCGTACCCACGAGCCTCAAGTTCGTGAAGGACGAGCAGACGGTCTTCTACGTCGGGCGCGGTGCTCACACGATCGTCGTGGGCTACGGCGACTGCGACTACGAGCGCACGGTGGAAATCCCCGAGCTCACGACCCACCAGGTCACGATCGGCATCGGCGATCCGCAACAGGCCGTCTTCCAGGGCGTCAAGGACGCGATCGAGCCATTCCTGTTAGGGGATCTCGCGCAGTGCGCGCGCGCGCTCGACAAGGCGGGCATGACGCAGAAGGCCGCCGAGCTGCGCGCGAAGTATCACGAGGGGCTGGGCGACAAGGCGGAGGCCGCGCGCTTCTATCGCGAGGCAGGCCAGCTCACGCAGGCCGCGACGCTTTCGGCGGAGAGCGGCGGCGGCGCGCAATCCGCAGAGCTGTACGAGCAGGCCGGCGACCACATGCGCGCGGCGGCGGGCTACCTCGAAGCCGGAGAATTCCTGAAGGCCGCACAGGCATACGAGACCGCATACGACTGGGCGGAGGCGATCGAGGCTTACCGGCGCGCGGGTGAGCGCGCGAAGGTGCTCGAGCTGCTCGAACGCATCGGTCGGCACCACGAAGCGGGCGTCGCCGCGGTCGAGCTCGGGGACGAGGATCGCGCGATCCGAAACCTGCAGCAGGTGGACATTCGCGACCCGGATTACGCCGAATCGTGTCGTTCGCTCGCCGAGCTGTTCCTGAAGCGCGAGGAGTGGGTGCTCGGAATCGATCGGTTGAAGGAAGCCATCCACAGCACCGGCGAAGACTCCGCGCCGCTCGAGCTGTTCGAGCAACTCGGCGACGCGTTCGAGAAGAACGGGGATCTCCTCGAGGCCCTCCAGGCGTTCGAGAACATCCGCAAGCGCGACTATCAGTACGGCGGAGTCAGCGAGCGCATTCGGTCGCTGCGCGAGCGCGCGCCGGCGATGGAGACGCAGCGGCAGTCGCAGCTGGACACCGCTGGCGCCGGCATGAACACGCAGCGTGCGACCGCCACGCTGACGGCTCCGGCGGCCGAGCGCTACGAGATTCTCGGCGAGCTCGGACGCGGCGGCATGGGCATCGTCTACAAGGCGCGCGACCGCCGGCTCGGCCGCGTCGTCGCGCTGAAGCGGCTGCCTGACAACTTGCGCGAACACCCGACGGCGATCGCGTTGTTCTTGCGCGAAGCGCAGTCGGCGGCGGCGCTCAATCACCCGAACATCGTGACGGTCTACGACGCCGATCAGAGCGAAGGCAATTATTACCTGACGATGGAATTCCTCGAAGGCATGCCGCTCGACGCGATTTTGAAGAAGCGCGGCAAGCTGTCGCCCAAAGACGCGATCCGCATGGGCATCCAGATCTCGACCGGGCTGCAATTTGCCCATGAGCGCGGGATCGTGCACCGCGACATCAAGACCGCGAATCTCTTCTTCACGCGCGATCGCGTGGTCAAGGTGATGGATTTCGGCCTCGCGAAGATGGTCGAAGAAGTGCGGAAGGCGGCGACCGTGATTGGCGGGACGCCCTATTACATGGCGCCGGAGCAGGCGCTCGGCGAGCGCGTCGATCATCGCGCCGACCTCTACGCCTTCGGCGTCACGCTGTTCGAGCTGCTCGCGGGGCGCGTCCCGTTCCGCGACGGCGACGTCGCGTATCACCATCGGCACACGGCGCCTCCGGATCTGCGCGCACTCGCGCCCGAAGTGCCCGCGGAGCTCGCGGCGCTCGTCGCGAAGCTGATGGCGAAGAAGGCCGAAGACCGCCCGGCTACGACGGCCGAGGTCACCGCCGCGCTGGATGCGCTCATGAAGGCCGGCCTGTAACGCCGCCTTCGGAGTTTTGCGTCGATGCGCGAAAGCGGTAAGGGTCGCGAGAGCGGGCCGCACGGCGGGGCGAAGCCGAGCGACGCGAATCGCGCGAGCTTCGGGCGCGCGCGCGACCGGTTGATAGAGTCGCTCGCCTTCGAGTGCGAGGACGATTCGGCGATGGAAGACGGCGAGGAGACGGCGCAGCCAGCCGACCCGACGGAGGAATCGAGCGAGCTGCTCGAAACGTTCGGCGTGAACGCGGGCATCGTCGCGGAGATTCGGCAGCGCTACGACATCGATCCGCGCTCGGTGCACGCGAGTTGGGCGGACCAGTTCGAGCCCGATCGCGAGCGCGATGAAGAGCCGCTGCCCGAGGCGACGCCCGGCGTTCCGCCCACACTCGCGAGCCCGCACGTCGCCGAGAAGTACGCGCGCGTGCTGCGCATGATCCACGCCTATCGCGCGCGCGGGCATCGCATCGCCGAGACCGATCCGCTCGGCACGCAGGTCGAGTACTTCCCGGAGCTCGACCCTGCTCATTATGGGCTCGGCAAGGAAGACGACGACGCGGCGTTCTTTGCGGGCGATCTTCCCGGCGGGCCGATTCAACCGCTCGCAAAAATCCTCGAGCGGCTACGCGCGACGTACTGCCGCCGCGTGGGCGTCGAATTCACGCACATTCAGGACCCCGGCCGCCGCCAGTGGCTGATGCGGCGCATGGAGGAGACCGAAAACTCCACACAACTCTCCGCGCAGGAGAAACTGCGTGTGCTCGAGAAGATCTGCGCTGCCGAGCTCTTCGAGCGCTTTCTCCACACCAAGTTCGTGGGTCAGAAGCGCTTCTCGCTGGAAGGCGCCGAGGCGCTGATTCCTCTGCTCGACACGATCGTCGAGGACGCCGCCGACCATCACGTGCGCGAGCTCGTGATCGGCATGGCGCATCGCGGGCGATTGAACGTGCTGTCGAACATCGTCGGCAAATCGCTCGCGTCGATGTTCACCGAGTTCGAGGACATCGAAGAAGCCGAGGCGCCGTTCGGCTCCGGCGACGTGAAGTATCACAAGGGTTACTCGTCGGATCGCGTCACGCGCTCCGGCGCGCGCGTGCATCTCTCGCTGACCGCGAACCCGTCGCACCTCGAAGCAGTCGACCCGGTCGTCGAGGGCCGCGCGCGCGCGAAGCAGGTGCGCTCCGGCGATGTGCGCGGGCGGCAAATCGTGCCCCTGCTCATCCACGGCGACGCCGCGTTCGCGGGGCAGGGCATGGTTGCCGAGGTGCTAAACCTCTCGCACCTGAACGGTTACTCGACCGGCGGCACGATTCACGTCGTCGTCAACAACCAGATCGGCTTCACGACCACACCGCAAGAAGCGCGCTCGACGCTCTACTGCACCGACGTCGCCAAGATGATTCAGGTGCCGATCTTCCACGTGAACGGCCCTGGAGGCGCCCCTCGAGCGCAAGCGGCGGAGCGGGCGGGAGCGGGGCAGGAACGAACGCCCGGATACGCTCCCCGCCAACGGCGGTCACTTCGTACCTGCCGGTCTCCCCACGCCTCAAATCC
>JANNKN010000145.1:0-3658 GCA_031396315.1 Deltaproteobacteria bacterium | reverse complement strand
ATCATCACGTCGGCAACGGTGCGGTCGGTGATGCGGAAGACGTTGCCGAGCATCTGCGCGGCGTCGCTGCGGAGCTGTCCGGCGTCGCCGGCTTCGCGCACGAGCAGCGCGAGCTCGGCGGCGGAGTGCGTGTTCTCGCCGTGGCCTGCGGGCGGTACGCCGATCACGCGAACGAGCATGTTGCCCGCGCGGTTCATCACGTGGATGACCGGACGGAAGACCGCGCCGAACCAGAGCAGCGGTCGCGAGCAAAACAGCGCGACGGGTCCCGGCCGGTCGAGCGCGAGCGCTTTCGGAGCGAGCTCGCCTACCACCACGTGGAGGAACGTGACCACCGCGAACGAGACGCCGACCGCCACGCCGTGCACTGCCGCTTGGCTTTCTGCGCCGAAGCTCTCGACGAGGGGCCGAAGCAGGCGCGCGAGCGCCGGCTCGCCCAGGAAGCCGAGGCCGATGCTCGCGAGCGTGATGCCGAGCTGCGTCGCCGCGATCGCGTCGTCGAGCCGGTCGAGGGCGCGCGCGGTGGCGGCGGCGCCGGGGCGACCCTCGGACACCCAGATCTGCACCTGACTGCGCCGAACCGCGACGAGCGCGAACTCGGTCGCGACGAAGTACGCGTTCATCAGGATCAGCGCGAAGATCGCGACGAGGCCGAGCCAACTCACGTGCGCGCGGTCCGAGGCATCGCGCGCATGCTAGCGGTGCGATCGCGCGGCTTCGCATCGAATCAAGTGCGCGCCACGGCGAGTGCGACCTCTTGCCCATGCGAGAGTTCGAGCGTGTGGCCGTCGGGGTCCGCGATCAGCGCCCAATAACCGACGGGCGGCGGTGAGTCGGTCGGCCCCCACACGTTGCGGCCCTCGGCGTGCGCTGCGGCGGCGAGTCGGTCGACGTCTGCACGTGCCGCGCAGCCGACACCCAGGTGCGCGATCGGCAGGAGCGGGCTCGCGACGCGATCCGCGGCGATCAGCACGATCACGAACGGCCGCGTGCCGTCGCTCAGCCAGACGACCTCGTGCGCGTCCGCGGGATCGACGCGGCGGTGCACGACGCGCATCCCGGCGTAGCGCTCGTAGAACGCGACGCTCGCCGCCATCTGGGTGACGGGCAGGGCGATGTGCGTGAGGCCGAGGTCTGACACGCGGTTCTCCGCCGCCGATTCTAGTCGTCGATGCTGCCGTCGCGCGCGGCTTCGAAACGCGCGTCGCCGATTGCGCCGCGCGCGAGCTCGTCGAGTAAGGGAAATGCGCGCAGCGAGTGGCCACCGTCGATCGTCAGGTTCTGCCCCGTGATCCAGCGCGACTCGGGGCCACACAGGAAGCGGATCGCGTCCGCGATCTCTTCCGGCTCGCCGAGGTGATTCAGCGGCTGCTGCGCGAGGAACTGCTTCAACATCTTCGGCGTGTTCGCGATGAACTCGGTGCCGTCGGTCCGAGTGATGCCCGGGCGCACGGAGTTCACGCGCACGCCGAGGTGGCCGAGCTCGTCGGCTGCGACGCGCGCGAGATAATCGACCGCCGCCTTCGCCGCGCCGTAGCCGCCGAGGTAGCGGTTCGAGAACGCGGCGGAGTTCGAGGACATCAGCACGATCGAGCCGCCTCCGCTGCGCGCGATCGCGCGGCCGCCATATTTCACCGCGTAAAAGGCCGGCATCACGTTCGCGTCGAGGTCGCCGCGGAAGGCGTCGTCGTCGAAGGCGAGCAGCGGCGAGAACGTGCCCACGCCGGGGATGCAGACGAGCGCGTGGAGGCCACCGCCGTCCGCCACGAAATCGACGGCGCGCCGCACCTGCTTCGGGTTCGTGCCGTTGCACACCACGGCGTCGAGGGACGCGCCGGGCGCAGCGTGCTCGAGCGCGACGAGCGCTTCCTGAAGCACTGCCTTGCGGCGTGCGGAGATCACGACGTGGGCGCCGTGCTGCGCGAGTAAGCGCGCGGTTGCGAACCCGATGCCGCGGCTGCCGCCGATGATGAGCGCGCGCCGGCCCGACAAGCTTCGCTCGCCTGTGGCGCGCTGCGTGTCGGCGCTTCGCGCCTCCTTGCCGGCTGCCATCTCACGCTTCGTCATGTCGTCACCAGCCAGGCTTCGCCCCGCTCCGACACGCGCACCTCTGCGCGCGCCGGCATGCGGCAGCGTTGCGACGCGGGCCCGCGCCCGGTCGCGAGGTCGAAGCGGTAGCCGTGCCACGGGCACACCACCGCGTTCTCTTCGAGGCGAGCGCTCGCGAGCGACGCCCCCCAGTGCGGGCACGTCGCAGAGTGCGCGACCAAGCGCTCGCCGTGTGCGCGCACGACGAACAGGTCGCCGCCCGTCTCGACTGCGAGCGGCAAGTGGGCGCGCAGCGTCGCCTCACTCCCCAACAGCATCGGCGTGCGCGCGCCGGGTCGCGGCACGCGCGGCGCGCTGCCGTCGAGGAACGCTTGGCGCCGCTGCATCATCGCTTCGTCTTCGTCCCAGAGCCGCGTGTAGAGCCGCACGAAGCTCGCGCCGAGCTTGGCGCGCGCCTCCGCGGCCACGCCGGGCGCGAGCAGGCTGACGGCAATGTCGGTGGTGCCAGGTGCGGCTTCGCTGACGTGCGTCCAGATGTCGGTGCCCGCGCCGGGGCCGCGGAGCGTGCGCGAATGATAAGACTGGGCGTCCGCTTCGAGGCTCAGCTCGAGCTCGATCTCGCTGCCGCCCGCGAGGCTCACCTGCGCGCGCCAGCCGGAGGAGTCGGCGCGTTGGCAGCGAATTCCACGGAACGAGCGCGCGTGCAGAAAGGGGAGATGCTCCCAGTCGTGCACGTTCTCCCAGACGCGCTCCGCCGAGGCGTGCACGCGGCGCGTGTAGGTCGCGATCTCCGCGAGCGCGGCGCTCATCGGGGCCTCAGGCCTTGCGCCGCAGCCACGCGATCACTTCTTCGATCGCCGCGTCGCGCCCGCTCTCGGCCGGGAAGCCATAATGGTCGCCGGGCACGCTCCGGCGTGTGACGTCCTTCGATGCGAGCGAGCTCGCGACGAGCTCCGTGTCGCTCGGGAAGATTGCGTTGTCGCCCTCGTACTGAACGACGAGCGCGGGCAGCGTCATGCGCTTGCCGGTCTCGGCGATCTCTGCACGCGAGGTGTTCCCGGACCAAGTCGAGAGCCACGCCTCCGGCGAGACGACGCGCGAGAAGCCGACGGCGCCATAATTGATGATGTCCGGGCGCCGGCCCCAGAGCGAGCCGTAATCGCGCTTCGAAGGGTCGAGCGAGAGATCGACGTAACGCGGATCCGCATCGGTGCGGTAGAGCAGCATGAAGTCGGTGATGGTGGCGGCGCGGCGGTCCGCGACGGCGCCGGTTTTGGCGGCGCGCTCGCGTGCGGCGGCTTTGGCCGCGAGGCGCGTGCGCGCGATCGCGTCGATGCGCGCCACGCGCGCGCGCTGTGCGGCGCGATAGCGCGCGAGGAACTCGGCCGCGTACGCGGAGGGTCGCGGCGGCGGCGCGAAGCCGTTCGCCGGCGCGTAGAGATCGAGCTCGGGATCGCAGGAGAGCGCGTCGCCTTCCTCGACCAGCGAAGGGTCGATCGCGTGCAGCAAGTAGTGCCCTTCGCCGGGGTGTGCCGCCACGTAGGCGATCGCGTCCGCGCCGGGCAGCTCGAACTGGTTGAGGTCGAGCGCCTCGCCCCAGGGCAAATCG
>JANNKN010000138.1:0-3266 GCA_031396315.1 Deltaproteobacteria bacterium | reverse complement strand
CGCCGATGTGGGTCGCGTGCTCGAGCCGAGAGATGATCCACATGGCGGCCAAGCTCGGCCTCGGAGCGCTGACGTTTGCGTTCATCGATCCCGACGAGGCGCGACACTGGGTCGAGGATTACTACACGACGATCGAGACCGAGTGCGTGCCGATCGGTCACACCGTCAACCCGAACATCGCGATGGTCTCGGGCTTCTCGGTGCACCCGGATCGTGCCGAGGCGGAGCGGCGCGGGCTCGAGGGCTTCAAGTTCTTCGGATTCGCGCTCGGCCACCACTACGCCTTCGGCGAGCAGCTCGTCGGGCGCACTGACATCTGGGCGAACTTCCAGAAGTTCTCGCCGATGTTCCCCGGGCCCGAGGGTCGCTCGATCGGTACGCCGGACGAAGTGCGCACGCACTTGCGTCGCATGGAGCAGGCGGGGGTCGATCAGGTGGTGTTCATCCAGCAGGCCGGCCGCAATCAGCACGAGCACATCTGCGCGAGCCTCGAGCTGTTCGCGAAAGACGTGATGCCGGAGTTCGCGGCGCGCCGCGCGGAGCGCGAACGCACGAAGGCCGAGGGGCTCGCGCCGTACGTCGCAGCGGCGCTGAAGCGCAAGCAGTGGATGAAGCCGCTCACCGAGAGCGAAATCCCGGTCGTGAAGTCCTACGGCAGGCCCGACGCGCAGGCCGGGCCGAGCGTCGAGAGTCGTTAGTGAGGCGCCCTCCATTCCGAGAGCGCGCCCTGCCCAGGGCCGTGACGGACCAGAATTTCGCTTGCCCGATCCTCTCGATCTGATAGTCCTCGTCCTGGGGGGCCCATCATGACGAGTGTCAACCGCTCACGTTCCTACTTCGCGTTCGTGGCCGCGCTCGGCCTGGCCATCGCGCCGCTCGCGGCCGCTGCGCAAGAGAGCCGCTTCTCGGGGATCGCCCAGCTCGATCTGACGAACGCCTATTACTTCCGCGGCATCCTCAACGAGAAAGACGGGCTGATCGCGCAGCCATGGGGGGAGCTCTACGCGAACCTCTACTCGTCGGACGACGGCCTGATCCGCGACGTCACCGCGGGTGTGGGGGTGTGGCTCAGCATCCACAGCGAAGAGACGCTCGCGACGAACGGGCCCGAGTCGATCTACGAGGCGGACTACTACCCGCTCGTCTCCGTCGACTTCGCGGGCGGCTTCAATCTGCTGACGATCTACTACTTCTACGACAGCCCGAACGGCGCGTGGGGCCCGGCGGTTCAGGAGCTGAACTTCAAGCTCTCCTATGACGACAGCGAAGCGTTTGGGCTTTCGCCGTGGGTGAACGTCGCGATCGAGACCTACAGCACGTCGCTCGGGCCGAGCTCCGGCACCGGCGTGCAATTCGGCATCGCGCCGACGTTCTACGAGGCCGATGCCTTCTCTGTGAGCGGCTCCGCCGAGATCGGGATCACGCTCGATGACTACTACGAGGGCGTCGACTCCAACGAGAACACCTTCGGCTACGCGAACCTCGGCGTCGGCGTGGGTGTGCCGATCACCGACACGTGGTCGGCGGCCGTCGGCTTCAAGTACTTCCGGTTCGGGGATGACCTCGAGACGGTGAACGGGGGCCATGGCGGCCACGGCGTCGGGACGCTGAGTCTCACCGCGGAGTTCTAGGAGCCGCGGGCCTCCGAGCTTCGACGCCGCGGTGGCTCGCGCTCTCAGCTTGCTCGCTTCGCGCTCAGCTCTCGGGCTGCAGGAGGCGCGCTGCGTCGGGCTCCCAGTAGAGCCAGAGCGCTGCGCCGGAGCGGGCTTCCTTCACGGGCTTGTCCGTTTCGATGTGCGCAACGAGCTCGTTGCCAGTGGGCGTGTTCACCGCGCAGCGCTGCACGGCGCCCTGGAAGATGAGATCGGTGCAGGTGACGGGGATAGAGCAGCGCTCGCCGCTCGGCTCGCTCGCGGATACTTCGAGGCGTTCGGGGCGCACCATCAGCAGTGCCGTTGCGCCCGCCGTGAAGCTTCGTCCGTGGGTCGCGACGTCTGCGCGCCGCCCTCCCGGCAGCGCGACCGTCGCGCTCGCGCCGTTTGCACGCTCGACCGTGACCGGCAGCAAGTTCGCATGGCCGATGAAGCGAGCGACGAACGCCGTGGCCGGCTCGTCGTAAATGCCCTTGGGCGTGCCGACTTGTTCGAGCCTGCCGGCGCGCATCACGGCGATGCGGTCGGCCATCGTGATCGCTTCTTCCTGATCGTGGGTCACGAAGATGAAGGTGATGCCGACGTCGCGCTGGATGCGCTTCAGCTCGATCTGCATTTGGCGGCGCAGCTCGAGATCGAGCGCAGAGAGCGGCTCATCGAGCAGCAGCGCCTTCGGGTCGTTCACGAGCGCGCGCGCGAGCGCGACGCGTTGGCGTTGTCCGCCTGATAACTGGTTCGGCATGCGCTGCGCGAGATCGCCGAGCCGCACCACCTCGATCAGCTGCTTCACGCGCTTCTCGATCTCGTCCTTCGCGATGCCGCGCATGCGCGGGCCGAAGGCGACGTTGTCGAACACCGAGAGGTGCGGGAACAGCGCGTAGTTCTGGAACACGGTGTTCACCGGCCGGCGATACGGCGGCACGCCCGTCATGTCCTCGCCGTCGAGGCGAATCGCGCCGCTCGTCGGCTCCTCGAAGCCCGCGATCATGCGCAGCATCGTCGTCTTGCCGCAGCCCGACGGGCCGAGCATCGCGAAGAACTCGCCCTTGCCGATCGCGAAGCTCATTTCGTGTGCTGCGCTGAAGTCGCCGAAGCGCTTCGACACATTCTCGACGGAGATCAGCGGCTTTGCTTCAGCGCCGGTCACGGGGCACCTCCAGGCATGTGTAGCTCCGGCGCTTCCGCCGACGCTCCGGGATCGAAGCCTTTTTCGCGGCTTGCGTAAACCCGACGCACCGCCTTTCCGAGCTCGGTCGCGAGCGCGGCGAGCTGCTCGTCGATCCAGTGCGGGTTCGCGGCAGCCGCGCGCGCCGTTTCGCCCGCGAGGTATTCGTCCGTTGCGGGCCCCGCGCCGTAGTACTTGCGATACACGTCGTAGCGGAAGAGCGCCTTCAGGCGGCGCAGATCGTGTGCGCCCGACGGCAGCGGCAGAAGCGCGACGTCCTGCTTACCGCGCGCCTCGCGCTCGTCGAGGCGCGTGAGCACGACGTCGAGGCTCGAGGCGAGGTACTGTGGCTCGCAGAACGTCTCGAAGTCGTCGTAGAGGAGGCGCATCACCGCGCGCGCCTCGCCGATGGGGAGGAGGGCGCGCTTCTCGCGGCCCATTCGCCGCAG
>JANNKN010000133.1:0-3778 GCA_031396315.1 Deltaproteobacteria bacterium | reverse complement strand
CGGTCCAGCCGCTGCCGCTGCGGATCGGCGCGCTGCTGATTCTGTTCGGGGCCGCGCTCGGCAGCGCGTGGCGCGCGCGTGGGCCCATCGCGCGCGCCGGGCGCTCCGGACGCGGTTCCGTCGGTGTCGCGGCCGCCGTGTCGGCCGGCCTTGCAGGCCTCTGCGCGCTGCTTCTCTCGCCTCGCACCGTGCGGTTGCCGGATCCGCCAGTGGCCGCGAATCGTCCGCCGGTAATTCTGATCGTTCTCGACACGCTGCGCGCGGATCACCTCTCGCTCTACGGCTACGAGCGCGCGACCGATCCAGCACTCTCGGCCTTCGCGCGCGAAGCCTGGACCTTCGAGCACGCGATGGCGCCGGGTGACATGACGTTGAGCTCGCATGCCTCACTGTTCACCGGGCGCTTCGTCGCGAAGCACGGTACGCACATCGGAGCGTTCGAGCTCCCCGATCACGAGGCGACGCTCGCCGAGCGCCTCGCCGCCAGCGGCTACGAGAGCTTCGGCGTGATCGCCAACTGCGCGTTCCTCTCGCCGAGCCATCGCCTCCAGCAAGGCTTCGCCCACTGGGACACGCGTTGTGGCCGCTCGGTGTTCGCGCCCGCCGGCGCCACCTTTCTGCGCGACGCGCTCGTCGAGGCGACGCGCCGCTCCGCCTTTCCCGAGCGCGGCCCGTGGCGCTGGCGCGACGCGCGAGAGATCACGGACGAGACGATCCGCGTCGCGCGCCACGCCGCGTCTCGAGGCGGGCCGTTCCTGCTGTTCGTGAACTTCATGGATGTCCATCAGCCGATTCATCCGCCGCGGGCATTCCGCAGGCGCTATCCGGGAGCGCAGCCCGACTTCGACATGCGGCGCGACTGGAAGCGCCTCGACGAGACCGTGAATGGCGGCACTCATCAGGTCTCGCCCGAAGAGCGCGCGCACATCACGTCCCAGTACGACGGCGCGATCTCGTATCTCGACGGCGAGCTCGCGCGGCTGTTCGCGGGCCTGCGCGAGCTCGGCCTCTTTGAGCAGAGCCTGATCCTGCTGACCGCGGATCACGGCGAGGGATTCGGCGAGCACGCTCGCTTCGGTCACGGCACGCAGGTGTATCAGGATGTCGTGGGCATCCCGTTCGTGATGAAGCCGCCGGGAGTGCCGAAGCCGAGGCGCATCGCGACGCCGGTGAGCTTGGTCGACGTGCTCCCGACCGTTCTGGCGTTGGCGGGGCTGCCGGCTGCGAACGACATCGACGGCGTCTCGCTACTCGGCGAGATCCCGGAGGGCCGCCCGCTCTTCGCGGAAGCGTTCGATGCGAAGGGTGAGCTCGCAACGGCCGTGCGGCGCGGCTCCCGGAAGTTCCTCCGCCACCGCGCGCGGCCGCCGGCCCTCTACGACCTCGCAGAGGATCCCAACGAGCAGCGCGACCTCTCCGCCGTGTACAGCAGTGAAACCGACGCCGCGGCCCAAGAGATCGAGGCCTGGGCGCGGACTCGCGCCTCGAAGCGCAACAGCGCAGGGCTCTCGCCCGAGGAGGAGGCGCGGCTGCGCGCCCTCGGTTATCTCCAGTAGGCCGCGGCGCGCCGCCAGGTGGCGGGCCGCCTGGGCCTCGAACCCAGAACGAATGGAAGTGCGGGAGTGTCCCACCCCGCCTGGCGTTGGCGCGCGCTCCCCCCGCGCTGCGAGAGCCGAGCGCGTCCGGGGCCGTGCAGTATCAGGGCACGTTCGCCGCGGGATCGATCTTTACGTTCACGTTCGACTACGGCGCCGTCACCGCTTCGCTCCAGACCGACACGATCGGGATCGCGATAGCCACGCCGGTGCCGGAATCCGGGGCGCTCAGCGTTTTGGGCGCCGCTGGCGCGGCCCTCGCCTGCCTGCACGCGAGGCGGGCGCGCGCTCAAAGGCGCACCTGACGCCAGCGCGAACTCAGAACGAGCGCCCGCGAGGCGCGCGCGATCCTGAAAAAGCCGAGGCCAGGCTCTCGCATCCTTGGAAGCTCCCACGTCCGACGGCCCGGAACGGCACGCCAGATCGCCACCAGCGCACGTCGATCGTGATAGGCTGGTGCGATGCGGCGGCACTGCCTCCTTCGCTTGTGCGCCCTTCTGTTGGTGGCGTTTGGAGCGCCAGCGCTGGCTGGCGATCACGAGTTGAACCGCGCGACCTTGAAGGGGCTGAGCGGCGTCTGCGTGTTCGTCATCGACCTCGAGCCGACGGCGCAGGCAGCCGGCTTCGACAGCGAGCTTCTCCGGACGGATGTGGAACTGAGACTCCGGATGGCCGGCGTTCGGGTCCTGAATGACCGGGATTTGCTCGATACGCCGGCAGCACCGTGTCTGTACGTCACGCTGAACCCGCTGCACTCCCGCGCTGACGAGTCTCAGGCATTCGGCATCGTTCTCGAACTCAGCCAACTCGTGCGACTTCAACGCGACTCCGGCGCGCCCTTGGCGATCGCGTCCACTTGGAGCATCACCGCCACCCGCGTTGGGCAACTCGCCGACGTACGCGCAACGGTTCGCGATATGACGGACATCTTCGTAGACGCGTGGCAGTCGGTGAATCCGCAGCCGTAGGCGCTGAGGGCGATCCGTCCGAAAAGGGCGGCGCGCTGCCAGGTGGTGGGCCGCCTGGGACTCGAACCCAGAACCAACGGGTTAAAAGCCCGCTGCTCTACCGATTGAGCTAACGGCCCCCGCCGCGGGAAGTACCACCGCGCTCCGGCAGTGTCGACCGCGCGCTTGCACATCCGCCGCGCGCCGGTCGCCAGCGCAAAAGCTCATTGAGCCGCTGGCCGATGAGCCCGGGATGCCGTCGTCAGCGGCAGAACGCGAAAGGTGCCGCGGTGTCGATGACCTTCACGCAGTTCCTGCTGCAGAACGACTACGCCTCGCTGGCGGAGCTCGAAGAGGCGTCGCAAGCCACGGTGCTTTATGGCGGCCGGCTCGGCACCGCGCTGATCGAGCTCGGCCTGATGACTCCGGATCAAGTCGACGCCGCACTCGCGCGTCATTACGACCTGCCCGTGATCCCCGCCGAGTGGCTCGCGAAGCCCGACGCGGCGGCGCGCGCAGCGCTCCACGTCGACCTGGTGAAGCGCCATCGCGCCTTCCCGCTCAACTTCGAGAAGCGCTCGCTGCACGTCGGCTTGGTCGACCCGCGCAACGAGGCAGTGCTCGACGACATCGCATTCGCGAGCGGCTGCCTGGTCGTTCCTTACGCGCTCGCGGAGTTTCGCTTCGTGCAGCTGATGCACCGCATCTACGGCGTGGCGCCCTCGACGCGTTTCAAGACGCTGCTCGACGAGGGCGCGCGAGCGCGCGTGTTCCGCGCTCGCGAGACGCAGCGCTCGCACGTCGCCGACGAGCGTGCGAATGAGAACGACGCGCTCGAGATTGGGCCGCTCGCGGCGGATCTCTCGGATGGCGCCGAGGCGTTCTTCGTCGCAGCGCCCGCGCTACCGCTCGCGGCGCCGAAGCCCGCGGCGACGATCGCCGCCGCTGCACCCCGAGTCGCAGCCTCGTCCAACAAGTCGGGGCTCGCGCAGCATCCAGCAGAGCCCGCGCTCGAGATCGACGACACACCGATCCTGTTGGATCGCCGGGCCGCTCGCGTCGCGCTCGAGAGTCTCGAGCGAACGCTCGCCGAGTCGGGCGACCGCGCACAGTTGATCGCTGCGAGCATCGCGCTAGCGGCCCGCTTCGCCGAGACGGCGGTGTTGTTCGTGGTGCGGGATGGGGTCGCGGCGGGCCTCGCCGCAATGCGCGGTGAAGAAGAGATCGATGTCGAGT
>JANNKN010000127.1:0-5483 GCA_031396315.1 Deltaproteobacteria bacterium | reverse complement strand
GCTGCCGTGTACAGCGTATGGAGGACGTCGGCCGGAGCGACGCCGCTGCGCCCGCCGCCACGCAGCGCGCGCTACCCGCACTCGCGGACTTCGCGCCGATCGGCGATCCCGCGCCTTCGGGTGCGCGCGGCGCCGTTGCCTCCCGCGCCGTCCGCACCAACGTCGTCGCCCGCGAGAACGGGCCGAGCCGCCCGCCCGCGTTCGCTGCCGCCGCGCCTGCGGCGCCGCCGGCCGCGTTCGACGAAGACAGCACGACGCCGGCGCTCGCCACGCGCAATGCCGTGCCACGGCCGCGGGCGGCGACCTCGAGCGCAGCCAGCCGCCCGCAGAGCCTCGGCTTCGCGGCCGGGACGCGCGGGGCTCCCGCCGCGGCCGACAACACCACGTCGGTAGGTCGCAGCGATCGCGCCCTGCCCCAGCGCGCCTCGGGCTCGGGCCAGAACGACAACCTCGCGGCAGTGCCGCTCGGCTCGCTCGCCTCGTGCGCCACGGATCGCGAGGAAGACCAGCGGAAGATGGCCCTGCTCACGGCAGTGCGCGGTCGTACTGAATGTTCGAGCGCCGCAGGCCGATACCGCTTCGTGGAGACCAAGAACCTGAATGCGTTCTTGATGTGGATCGAGCGTGCGCCCCACCGGGCCTCGGTCGACCGCTGCGTCGAGCTTCGATTGGCACTCGAGTGCTTAGGGGGTTGAGCATGGGTCTGCGTCGTACGCGACGGATCATTTTGGGCGCCGTGGTTGCGGCGCTCGCGTCGTTCTCAGGCGGAACAGCGCTCGCGGAGGGCAATCCGTGGGACGGCTATCTCGACTACGCCTATGTGTATTCGTCGGCGGACTCGGCAGCGCTGAAGGCGCGCCTCGATCAGTACGGCAAGGAAGCCGGCGTCCCGCTAGATCGCTACATCACCGAGCAATTCGAGACGGTCGTCGACTCCGACGAGCCGGGCCCCGATGACGAGCAGCGCATCCGTCGCCAAGCGATCGGTTACCTGCTGCTGTACCTCGCGAACGCGGACCCCGAGCAGCTCGAGCAGAGCGTCGAGGCGATCGACCAGCTCGCCGAGCAGCTCGGCCGCAGCGAGAATCATTATTGGTACCACTACATCCACGCGCACGAAGCGCTCGAGCTCGGCCGCGAGCACGACTTCGTCGGCTACGTGCTCGATCTCTGGCAAAAGGTGGTGGTGCCGCTCGAAGAGCCGTACCAGACGATGCAAGCGCTCTCGCTCAACGATTCGCCGGCCGCGGGCTTCGCGGCTGCGCTGCCCTACCTGTACGAGAACGTCGCGCGCCTGATCCTGCTGCGCAGCCAGGAGCTCGGCGTCGACAGCGGGCTCGACCCGCTCGGCTCCGTGATCCGCATGCTCGCGGACGGCCGCGTCGGCGGTCACCCCGACGTGATCCCGGTGAGCGCTTCTTCGAAGGAATACCTGACGCGCATCATCGACCGCCTCGACGGCGCGGAGTCCGATGCAGGCAGCCTCACCTACACGCTCGCGCTGTTCGAAGCCGCGAAGCTCCACGACATCGCGCGCGGCAAGCTCGCGAGCGAGGGGCTCGGCGAAGGCACCGTGAAGGCGCTGCAGGTCGCGAGCGCGTCGTATCAGACCGCGCTCGATCGCGCGGACACGGTACAAGGCGAGGCGGCGGTGCATACGCGCACACTGCGCTTGCTCGGCGAGATCTACGCCGCGAAGCAGCGCCTCGGCGTCGACCCCGAGATCCAGACCACGTTCACGCTCGAAGACGCGATCGACGTCTACAACCGCATGGCGGAAGCGGGCGACGATGGCTGGGGCGAGCTCGGCTATCTGCAAAAGACCGAATACGTGCTGGCGATGCGCTCGCTCTGGGAAGAAGTCCAGGAGTCGTCGCTCAACATCGCGGATTATTATTTGGCGCAGAGCCAAGCCCTGCCGCACAAGGCGGACGAGCACGCGCGCAACGCCGCGCGGCTCTACACGCGTTACCTGCAGCTGTTCCTGTACTACGCCACCAACGAAGGCAAGGAAGGCGTGCCGGACGCCGCGTATTTCGCAGCACACGAAGCCGCGCGCGGCATCGGTGACGCGTACCTGATCTACGCGAAGCACCCGACCAGCGAGGAAATCGACGTCGCAATTCGTCAGTACCGCGCGGCGCTGAAGATCTTCCCCTTCGATCGACAAATCTGGCCGGGCATTACGGGCGCCCTGCAGCGCCAAGGCCGCGAGAGCGAATACCTCGACCTCGTGCGCCCCGCGGCCGAGGGCGCGACGCGCTCCCGTGCCCTCTCGCGCTGGATCGCCGGCAACGAGCCGGAATCCGCGCGACTCAAGACGCTCGTCGGCGCGTTCTCGGACAGCCTCGTGCTCGTCTACCTCGGCTACGCCGAGGGCAAGGGCATCGACGATCTCGAAGCCGGCTTCACGCGGCTCTCGATGCAGCGCGACGAAGCGAAGGCGCGGCTCAAGGGCTTGCAGGCGCAGCTCGCGGGCGGCTCGCACACCGCGCCGCCGGCAGCGATGTCGGACGACGGCGAGCTCGCCGCTCCGCTCGGCACCGGCGACAAGCTCGACGCCGCGCAGCTCTCGCAGCTGAACAAGGACATCGACGAGGCCAGCGCGCTGCTCGAGCGGCTCAGCAGCCAGATCGAAGCTCGCAGCCGAACGCTGCCGCTCTACAAGGCGACACTCGAGACGGACGGCCTTTCGAGCGAGCTGCGCGCGCGCCGCGATCACCCGCTGCACGCGCTGCTGCGCCGCATGTACCACGAGCACGCCGACGTAGACGTGACCGAATCCGGCTACGCGGGCGACGAAGAATAATCACCGGGGGTTCTCATGGCGAAGCACATCGGGACGCTGACGGCGCTCGCGCTCGCAGGGGCGCTCGGCGGCTGCGCGAGCTACGAGCCCGTGCCGCTCGAAGACGTCGAGATGACGCGCATCAGCAAGCCGCTAGGCGGCGAGACGCTCGCGGAGAAACACCGCGAGATGCAGCGCACCCACGCCGACCTCGTACGCCATCTGAAGACGCTCGACTCGATGAACCGGCGCGGCGACGACGACGGCATTCAGCTCTTCAAGACGTTCTTCTACGGTTACATGGACGACCACGTCGAGCCGTTGCTCGCGAAGGATTGGACGAGCCACCACGCCGAGCTCGGCGGCCTCGACGCCGGCATCCGCTTCGTCGCGATCGAGCTGCTCGCGAAGCTCGAGGCGCCGCACCGCGCCGAAGCGCTGATCGACGACGTGAAGCTGCGCTTCCGCGGCCGCGAAGACCTGATGGTCGACTACCCGGTCGGCCGACGCTCGAAGCTCGACAAGGCGCTCGAGCTCGTAGAAGAGCAGTACTGGCGCGACAAGGACCCCGAGGCGCGCCTGAACGCTTCGATAGGCGAGCGCTGAAGCCCTCATAACAAGCCGAACGCGAGCGGAACGCGCAGCGCGCTGCTCGCGAGCGAAGTCAACCCCTCCCGCAGGAGACCCCCATGGCCCCCGAAGCAAATTGGAACGCCGGATCGATCGCGGCGCTCGTCGTCACGATCATGGCGTTGATCGCCGTCTGGTTCCCGTTCTGGTGGGGCCTGCGCGCCTGCATGCGCGGCTTCGCCGTGACGCGCAAGGTGAACGCTGCCGAGATCAAGGTCGCGCTCGAACGCGAGGCGCCCGCCATCCACGAGCCGATCGCCGTGCAGGTGCTGCGCGTGCTGCGCGCGTCGCAGCGGGACAACGCCGAGAAGATGCCTATGGCGTTCCTGATCGACGCGTCGCGCCAGTACGTCTCGAACGAGTACGAGGCGAACTACGCAAAGCCGATCACGCTGTTCGCGAACATCCTCCCGCCGATCGGCTTCATCGGCACGCTGTTCGGCCTCGTCGTGCTCGTGCTCGCGAAGGGTGGCGAGGGCGACGACATGCTCGCGATGGTCGGCCTCGCTGGCGCCGTCTCGAAATCGATCTGCGCGCTGTTCGGCTTCGTCGTGCTCGAGTCGCTGAAGATCCGCTTGTATGGCCGCATGCTCGCGGGCCTCGACGAGGCGACCGGCATCGTCAGCAAGAGCGTTTCGCACGCGCCGAGCCGCAAGGCAGAGCCCGCACTCGCGTAAGGCACCCAGCGGGGACGTTCAACCGAGCCGGTGGTTGCAGAATCAACGACGCGGATGAACGTCCCCAAGCGGTGACCCGCTTCAGCGCGTCGCGCCGAGCTTCTCGCCCTCGACACCGAGATCGCGCCAGGGCTCGAAGCTCGCGTCGTTCGTGAGCACGTACGAGCCGTCGTTCAGGCGCCAGGCATTGTCGTAATGCCCGGATAGCTCCACCTGCCCACCCGGCGCGTTGCCATCGTCGTACGTCTCGACCCCGCGAATCACCTCGCCGAATTCGCGCGCGCGCCGGTCCGCGCTCTCTTGTTGGGCACCCCACGCCTCCGAGCGGATCTGCGCGATCTCGGCATTGCTGCGCGTAATGATCTCACTGCGTTTGCGCGACTCCTCGAGCGCCACGCGCCCGATCGCGGCGTTGTGCCCGCCGATGCGCGCCTCCCACTGCGGCGAAGGCTGAATCGAGCGACGGATGGCTTCGAAGAAGCCGGCGTCGAACTGATCGGCGGGTGCACTCGCAGCCCACGTCCCGAAA
The DNA here is from genome assembly GCA_031396315.1 of Deltaproteobacteria bacterium. Lineage (GTDB taxonomy): Bacteria > Myxococcota_A > UBA9160 > UBA9160 > UBA6930 > VGRF01. Next base: position 859 of record JANNKN010000127.1, on the reverse strand, counting down.
GTCGAGCCCGTCAGCGCATCCATGCTGCCCATGCCGCCCGCATTGCTGCGCATCAGCGTAAACACGGTCGCGGCGGCCATGGACGCGCGCATCGTGCGCCCGGTCTCTTCGTAGTCGAGCGTGAGTTCCCCGGCCTCGACCCAGCTGCGCAGCTCGCCCATCGGCATCGGCGTCACCCCGTTCAGGCTCGCGAGCCGCTGCTGGAGATCCTCACGCACGCGGTAGCCGACCACGCGTGCGTCTGGGCGAAGCTGGCTGGCGAGGCCCTCCAGGTACTGGCGTACGTTCGTCATGGGCGCGAGGGCGCAGCCCGGCGAGGAAGCTGGCGCACCATAATTATTCGACTCCCAGCGTTCCGCCGGCAGCACGGCGACGCGGACCGAACCGTCCGGCGAGCTCGCCGACCAGCGCGTCGCATAGCCGTTCGTGCACGAGAACTCGCGACCCCACTGCACACCGCCCTCGCTGCTCCAGCCCCGCGGCAAGAAGAGCGTGGAGGCCGCCATCGGCTGCTCGAAGCCGGTCGCGTCGAGGATCACTGCGGGCTCGACGTGAATCGCGCCCGCAGGCAGCCCGTGCGCCTCTGGCGGCGCGCTCGCCTTCGGCGCTGCCGCGACGCCGTCCGCCACGACTTGCTCGCCCGGCGTGGTTTCGACACTTGCGCCCGGCTCGCTCGACGCGCTGCGCGAATCCGCGCACCCCGCCGCCAACATCCACGTGCAAGCGAGCAGGCTCGCGGCACCTCTACGCCAGTCCGGCTTCGTCACGTCGGGCTCCTTCGCGTCCGTTTCGTGGAGGCGTAGCCCAGTGCGCGCGCGAGTCACGCGCGCAGCGCTCGCACCTCCGTCATCTTCCGCGC
>JANNKN010000098.1:0-9323 GCA_031396315.1 Deltaproteobacteria bacterium | reverse complement strand
ACTATATTCCTGCTTAAAATGGAGTAGACCGGGTACGTTACTATTTTTTTCGAAAAATTGTTGGAGGTTCCCCGGGGTTCTCTTTGTTTCGGAGGATCTGCTCATGACGATGCCGCTCGAAGGAATTCGCGTGCTCGACTGGACGATTTGGCAGCAGGGGCCGATCGCGACCTCGATGCTCGCCGACATGGGCGCCGACGTGATCAAGATCGAGCAGACCGGCGTCGGCGATCCGGGCCGGTACCTGTTCGCCGCCGGCGGCGCGTCGGCCGCGGAGCGGCCCAACTGGTACTTCGAGTCCCACAACCGTAATAAGCGCGCCATCACGCTCGACTTCTCGAAACCCGCCGGCCGCGAGGTGCTCTACGAGCTCGTGAAACACGCCGATGTGTTCGTGCAGAACTTCCGCCACGGCGTCGCGGCGCGGCTCGGCGTCGACTACGCGGCGCTCTCGCAGCGAAACCCGAAGCTCATTTACGGCAGCGCGACCGGCTACGGCCCCCACGGCGACGAGACGGCGGAACCCTCGTTCGATCACCTCGGACTCGCGCGCTCCGGCATCATGAACGCTGCCGGCGAGCCCGACATGCCGCCCCTCGGCATCGCGGGCGGCATCGCCGATCAGATGGGCGGCGTGATGCTCGCGTGGGGAATCATGAACGCGCTGCTCGCGCGCGAGCGCTTCGGCATTGGCCAAGAGGTGAACGCGTCGCACCTCGGCTCGATGTTGTTTCTGCAGGGCCTCAGCGTCTCGATGAAGCTGATGGCGGGCGTGGCGTTCCCCCGCACGTTTCGCGCGCGAGCCGGCAACCCGCTCTGGAACCACTACCGATGCGCCGACGGCAAGTGGCTCGCGCTCGCGATGTTGCAGAGCGATCGCTATTGGCCGGACTTCGCGCGCGTGATCGGTCGCCCCGAGCTCGCGACCGACGAACGCTTCGAGAACCTCACGGTGCGCGCGCAGAACAGCGCCGCGTGCGTCGCGATCGTCGATGCCGCGATGGCGTCGAAGCCGCGCGCAGAGTGGCTGCGCATCCTGCGCGAGGACTCTGGCGACTACATCTACACCATCGTGAACTCGGTCGACGATCTCCCGAATGACCCGCAGGTGCTCGCGAACGGCTACATCACCGACCTCGAGCACCCGCAGTACGGCAAGACGAAGGCCGTCGGGATTCCGGTCGAGCTGACGAAGACGCCAGGCAGCGTGCGCACTGCGGCACCAGAGCTCGGACAGAACACCGAAGAAATCCTGATGGATCTGCTCGGCTACGACTGGGAGAAGATCAGCGCGCTGCGCGAGCAGAAAGTCATTTGATGCGGAGCCTGCGAGTCGGCGCGTGCTTGCTCGCCATCGCCCTCGCTTCACCGCTCGGCGCCGGCACCAACAAGCCGCCCCTGCACGGGCAACACTGGGTCGCCGTCACAGGCAAGCCGCTCGCGGCGATGGCGGGGGCGCGCACCTTCGAGCGCGGCGGCAACGCGGTGGACGCGGCATGCGCGATGCTCGCCGCCTCGGCCACGATCTGGGACGTGCTCTCCTGGGGCGGCGAAACGCAGGCGCTGATCTTCGACCCGCGCGACCGCCGCGTGAAGGGCATCAACGCCCACGGCGTCGCGCCCAGCGGCGCAACCCCCGAGCACTTCCGCGCGCAGGGCCTCGCCCATCCGCCCGCGACGGGGCCCGAGGCGGCCGTAACCCCTGGCACGCCCGGCGGCCTGCTGGTGATGCTCGCGGAGTTCGGGCGCCTATCGCTCGCGGAGGTACTCGCGCCCGCGATCGAGCTCGCGCGCGGCTATCCGATCGACGCGGAGACCGCGAACAGCCTCGAGCGCAATCGCGCTCTGCTCGCGCTCTGGCCCGATTCGCGGCGCGTCCTGCTGCCGCACTTCGACGCGCAGCATCCGGAACGGCGCGCGGCACCGGCGGCCGGCGAGATCTTTCGCCAGCCGGAGCTCGCGGCGACGCTCGAGAGGCTGGTTGCCGCTGAACGCGACGCACTCGCTACGGGCGCGACGCGGCGCGACGCGATCCTCGCCGCGAACGAGCGCTTCTACCGCGGCGACATCGCCCGCGAGTTCGTCGCAGCCGTGCGCGCGCAGGGTGGGCTGATCACCGCCGAGGACCTCGCGCGCTGGCGGGTGCGCATCGAGGAGCCCGTCCGCACGAGCTACCGCGGCATCGATGTCTACAAGCTCACGACCTGGACCCAGGGCCCGGCGCTGCTGCAGGCGCTGAACATTCTCGAGAACGCGGACCTGCGGGCGCTCGGCCATAACACTCCGCGCTATCTGCACACGCTCTATCAAGCGCTGAACCTCGCGTTTGCGGACCGCGACTTCTACTACGGCGACCCGTACCTTGCGCCGGTCGAGCCGGTGCGCGGCCTTCTCTCGAAGGCGTACGCCAAACAGCGCTTCGCGCAGATCGACTGGACGCGAAACGACGCGCACGTGAGGCCGGGAGATCCCTACCCGTTCCAGGGCGAGAAGAACCCGTTCGCGCGGCTACTCCGGACGTGGCCGCCGCGCGCCGCGCGCGAGGCAGAGGGCGAGCCCGGCAACCCCGCCGATCGCGCGCCACGACAAAGTTTGCGCGCGGCCCACAACGAAGCGTTTCGCATGGGAACCACCTCGATCCAGGCCGCGGACGCAGAAGGCTGGGTCGTCTCCGTCACACCGAGCGGGGGCTGGATCCCCGCGGTGATCGCGGGAAGGACGGGCATCGGCCTCTCACAACGCATGCAGGCCTTCGTGCTCGACGAGCGCCTGAATCCCTTCAACGTGCTCGCGCCCGGCAAGCTGCCGCGCGTCACGCTCACGCCGACGCTCGCGCTACAGGAAGGCACGCCGCTGCTGGCGTTCTCCGTGCAAGGGGGCGACACCCAGGACCAGAACCTGCTGCAATTTTTTCTGAACGTGACCGAGTTCGGAATGACACCGCAGCAAGCCGTCGAGGCTCCGAACCTCGTCTCGTATCAGATGTTCAGCTCGTTCGGCGAGCACGTCTCGGAGCCGGGTCGGATCACGCTGCGCGCCGACACGCCGCTGGCGACGCTCGAGGCGATGCGCGCGATGGGTTATCAGGTGGATACGGAGCCCAAGACCTCGGGCCCCATCACCGCGATCTGGATCGATCGCGAACACGGCACGTTCTGGGGTGCAGCCAGTGATTACGGCGAGGACACCGGCATCGCGTGGTGAGCCCGCGGAAACTCGCGCGCTAGGCCGGCGCGGGGGTGCGCAGTCGCCGGGACGGCGCCACCAACGAATCGAGCGTCGTCAGCAGCGCCTCCGGCGCGAACGGCTTCTCGAGAAACATCACGCCGTCGGGAATCTCGCGGCGCTGGGTCGAGAGATGATCGAGGTGGCCTGAAAAGAGCACCGCGGGAAGCGCTGGCGAAGAGCGCCGTAAGCGCCCAAGCAGCTCGATGCCGTCCATTCCGCGCAGCACGACGTCGGAAGCGATGACATCGACGTCGCTCGCGCGCGCGAGCGCCTCCTCGCCGCTCTCGCACGCGACGACCGCGAAGCCGTGATCGCCGAGCCAGCGCGAGAGCCCATCGCGCAACGCCGGCTGATCTTCGACGAGCAGCACGCGCGCACGCACCGGAGCCGCTTCGGAGTGCCCGTCTGAGAGCACGGCTCGCGGCGCCGGTGGACGCACCTCCGGCCAGTAAATGTCGAAGCGCGCGCCGGCCCCCGGCTCGCTCGTCACACGGATGTGTCCGCCCGTCTCCTTCACGACGCCGTACACCACGGAGAGCCCGAGCCCCGAGTTTCCGCGCTCCGCCTTGGTCGTGAAGAACGGCTCGAACAGCCGGTCGCGCACCTCGGCGCTCATGCCGATGCCGGAATCCGCGACCGTGAGCACTGCGAGTGTGTCGGCAGGGATGTCGAAGGGCAGTTCCACTTCGCGGCGCGCAATCCGCGCAACTTTCACGACCAGCGTGCCCCCTTGCGGCATCGCGTCGCGCGCATTCAGCGCGAGATTCAGCAGCAGCTGGCCGAGCTGCTTGGCACCGACCGGCGCGTGGATCGCCGTCGAGGGCACCGAGAACGAGACCGGCGTCTTCTCCGACATCAAGTGCCGAAGCGTCACCAGGTTCTGGGAGATGACCGAGCACAACTCCCCGGGCTCCTCGCGCATTCGATTGGGCCGCGAGAACGCAAGCAACCGAGAGGTCAGGTCCGCCGCAGAGCTCGTGGTCTGCTGAATCTGCTCGAGATCGTCGCGCTGGCACGCATTCGCAGGCAGCGAGCGCTCCAGCAACTCCGCGTGAATCCGAATCGCCATCAGCTGATTGTTGAACTCGTGCGCGAACGCGCCGGCGAGGCGACCGAGAGAATCCATGCGCTGCGCCATCTCGAGCTCGCGTTGCAGACGCAGCCGCTCGAGGCGCTCCTGTGCGAGCTCGCTCTGCGCCTCCGTGAGTTGCAACGCCGCGCGCTCCGCGTTCGCCCGCTCGATTGCAAAGCTGCGGTTTGCGAAGAACACCACCGACAGCGTGCCCGCGCAGTAGAAGGCCGACATTCCTCCGCCGTGGAGCATGAGCGGCAGAGTGCATGCGATGGCAACGAGCGCCGAGTAGAGCCGATAGACCCAGACGTCCCGGATCACGAGGAGCGAAGAGAGCGCCACCATGAACGCCGCGGCAGCGTAATAAGCCTCGCCCGGATGCACGATGAAGAGCCAGTAGAGATGGAGCGTCGCCGCGACCGAGGCGGCGAAATGTGCGCCGCTGAGCCGCACGCGTTCCGAGATCTGCACGAGCACGCCCGCGATACAGAAGATGGCGCCAACGAGAATCCATCCGAGCAGCGGGTCTCGCTCACCGCCGGGACCGAGCACCCACCACGCCGGATGGATGACGCCCGCTAGCACGAACACGTACCCCAAATGATCTTGGGGGTCGAAAGGCAGCGAGAGGCGATCGCGGATCGTCATGAGACGATCCGCAACTTATCACGACAACGCCGGCTCGAGGGCGGGCAAACTATCGCCTGCGACGTCTGGCCGGAGCCATTCGAGCTCGCGCGGAATCGGGATGCCACCCCGCAAGTCCGCGAGCAGCGCCGACGGCGTACAACCGAGCGCACGCAGATCGGGCACCTGCTGGAACACGCCGAACGTAACCAGCGGCAGCAATGCGCGAGCGAGCCGCAGGCCCAGCGAGCCGAGCGCTGCCCGCAGGAATGCGACGTGCAGCACCTCGTCGAGCCAGATCTCGCGGATCAGGGCCTGCAAGCGCGCTTGCTCGCGCGGGGCGAATCCGCACTCGGGCAGCGCGTCGTGGAGGCGCCGGAAGAGCGTCGCACCGACGCATTCGCCGGCGAGCACGATCGCCCAACGGACGGAGGCCGGAACGGCTCCGATCACGACGAGGAACGCACGCGTCGGCCACGCCGGTGTCGCCGCGACGAACGGCACGCCGGCGGTGCGGCAGAGCTCCGCGAGGATTCGGCAGTGATAACTCTCTTGCATCAGCACGCGCAGCATCAGATCCGGCGAGTCGAAGCCGGGGAATCCACCGCGGCGCACGAACCGCTCGATCTCGATCTCGACGCCGTAGCGCTCGCCCTCGTTGGCCTTCGTCGCCGCGAGTAGCCACTCGCGCCGCCTCGCGAGCACGCGCGCGTCCTTCACTTTCGGCGCGCCTTCGCTCGGCGTCCACGCCTCGATCGCGCGCATCCTCCCCTCTCGGAGCGTGAGAGCCCGCGCCTCGAGGTCGATGTCGCCGTCGATCGCTCGCAGGTGTGCAGCGAAATGAGCGAGGTGGTTCGCGCGGTCGGCCTCGGCCAGATCGCGGAATGGGCTCAGCGTTGCGAACTTCGTCACGGGTCCTCCGGGCTCAGGCCGACAAAGCGAGCGGCGCGGCTGCGAGGCGCTGCTCAAGCCGTGCGCCGTAAAACGCGAGTGCATTGCCGCCGACGAGCCGCGCGGCGTAGGCGTCGTCGATGCCTGCGCGCTGCGTCGCGAGTGCGACGCAGCCCTTCAGCGTCGCGTCCCAATGCCCATAATCGATTGCGAGCCCGCATACGCGCTCGCCTGCGGGCCCGAGCGCCGCGCGCAAGTAGTTGGGCGCGGGGTCGTCGGGCTCGTAGGTGAAGAACAACTGCCCGCGCTCCAGTGCGCCGAGCGGGTCGCCTCTCAGGTTCGGATGCTCGTTGCGAAACGCTGCAAGCTCGGCCGGCAACGCTTCGCGGCCGCGGCTCGGCCTGAAAACGGAAAGCAGTTGGCGCGCCTTGCGCAGTGGGCTGGCGCTGCCGCTCGCGTCGCGTTCGCGCGCGAACTCGAGCAGGAACTCGGGCACGCTCGGCTCGACGCTCGGGTCGAAGTGCAGGACGCGCTTCTCCCAGTGCTCGTGCAGGTTGTGCAACAGGTCCGGCAGCCAGCCGACACCCGCCTCGAGGAATCCCACGTGCAGCTTGGGAAAACGATCGAGCGTGCCGTCGAACAGCAACTTCGCGAGCGCCATTTGCTGCATCGAGCGATTCGCGAAGACGTGTACGAGCGTGAACGAGTCGAGCTGATCCGAGACGCCGCCCGCGAGGTAGAGCCCGGGTGCGCCGTGTACGCCGAGCGCCACACCCAAGCGCTCGGCTTCGGCGAGCAGCGGCGTGAAATCCTCGTGCGAGAGATGCTTCGGCACGCGAATCGCGGGGAACGCGCTGGGCGCATCGGGATGCGGCACTGGCAGGTTCGGCGGCAGCGCGGCACCGACCATGCCCTTCTCGAGCACGCAGCGCCGCAACTCGCGCAGCGCTTCGGCAGGATCCTGTAGCGCGAGGTGCGCGACCGGGTGCAGGCGCGCAGCGTACGGCGCGCAGTCGTCCGCGATGTAGTCGTTATAAGCGCGACAGAGCTGGCTCGCGAGCTCGGCGTCCCATAATGAGTTGAACGCCAGCGCAATCGAGCCGTAGATCACCTGGTGATCGATGCCCTCGCGATCCATGTGCGCGATGCGCACACGATTGAAGAGCCCGCCCACCGTCGTCTCTTCGTGATACGGCCGGAACGTGCCCTTCGCGTAGCCCTCGGGCTGGAGGAACGTGCGCCAGACGCGCTCGCCGCTGCGCGGATCTCGATCGTGCAACTCGAAGCGCTGCTCGCCGAAGCGATCGCGCACGAAGCGCAATCGGCCGCGGTGCTCGCTCGGAACGTAGTCGTAGAGAACTGGCGGGTTCTCGCACTTGTGACTGTCGGCATCGACGACGAGCGGGCGCGCGGGCATGAGCTCCCCCGAAACTGTGGGAGCCGCATCGCCGCGGTTTGCTGCCGCCTTGAGAAGCAGAGCTGCCGGTCGCGCAAGCAAACTTGCGTGCGAATTGCCGGAAAGCGGAGCAACTCGCGCGATTGCGCTGGGGAATCCGACCCGACAGCTAGCGCTTCGAAGTCCGCATCATTTGCTGGACGGCCTGGCGCGTCACCTGGAGGATGCGCGCCGCGCCGGTGCGGTTGCCGCGCGAGCTAGCGAGTGCTTGCTTGATCGCCTCGTCGCGCACCTGACTCGTGAGTTCGCGCAACGAAATGTGTCCCACGGTTTGCTGCACGTGCGGCGCCAGATCTGGCGGTTCCTCGGCAGCTCCCTGGATCGCGTCCCAAATCTCGTCGAGCGACGCCGGCTTCTGCAAGAACCTGCGCACGCCATACTGAGCGAGGCGGAAGGCATCCTCGGGAGTGGCAGCGCCCGAGAGTGCGATCCGGATGGGTGCGGGCGCGAGCTTGTGTGCGTGGTCGAGCACGGTGAACGCATCGCCGTCGGGCAGACGTACGTCGAGCAGCATCACATCGGGTCGGCCGCGAAGCTGCGCGACCGCCTCGGAGGCTGACGCCGCGGTCGCCACGCGCAGACCCTGAAGGCGCAGGAACGCAGAGATGCCTGCGCGTAGGGCAGGATCATCATCGACGACGAGCGCGGTGCGCAGTCGGCGGGCCATCGGCACACACCTCCAGCGCGAGCGACGATCGCACGGGGGTTGCGGCACCGTCAACCGCGCGGCGAGCGATCCCGCGGAATTGCGAGCGCCGCGAGCGCCAGCGACGACGAGAACGACGCTCAGGCCGCCCCGCGAACGCGAAGCGCCTTCCGGCCGCCCGCGAGCGAGCGGAGCGCGCCCGCCGCAGCAGCGGTGCGGTGAGTGGCGATCACGTGCCAGCCCGCGCGCCGCGCCGCCCTATCCCAACAACTCCGCCGCGTGCTCGAGCAGCGGTGCGATCGAGAGCGCAGTCGTCTCCCAAAGCGGGTCATGACGTTTCCCGCGGCGATGCAGCGCGAGGTTGAAGCCGCTGATGATCGAGAATTTGTAGGCGGCGAGCGCGCGGAACCAGCGCACGTCGGGCAGCTTCGCGCCCCACGCTTCCTGATACATCGCGACCAACTCATCGCCGTCCGGGAAGGCGCTGCTCGGTACGAGTCCGCCGCCGCGCGTCTGGTCCCAGGCCGACTTCGAGTTGAAGGTCGCCAGCCAGCCGACGTCATTGAGCGTGGCGCCGACCCCGGTCAGCTCCCAGTCGATCACGGCGAGCAGCTTGCCCTCGAACGAGAAGAACAGGTTCGCGACCTGAAAATCGCCGTGAAAGACGCCGAGTGGCGCGTCCGCGGGAAGCTGTGCGAGCAGTCGCGCGCGCACGCGCTCTTGCAGCGCGAAGCGGGCGGGCTCCGCCACCTTCGGCATGAAGCGATCCCAGCGCTCGACGTCGTCGGCGAATGGGAGCGGCTCGCCGAGGTACGCGCACTTCTCGCGCCACGGAAGGCGGTGGACGCCTGCGAGCGCGCGCATCGCCTGGTCGGCACAGGCGCGCAGTGTCGCCGGGGGCAGCTTCGCCGCCCAGTCGCCGGGTCCCAGCCGTAACACATCACCGCTGAGCTTCGGCACCACGAAGTAGGGCCGCTCGAACCACCCGAGCTCCGCGCCCTCGCCGCCACTCCACTTCACCGAGCAATGCGGCACCGCGCTGCCGTCGAGCGCATTCAGCACGCACACCTGCCGTAACACGTCGGCGGTGCCCTGCCACTGGACGCCTGGCGGCGGGATGCGCAGGAACCATGATTCGCGCGCGCCGCGGCTCTCGACGCTGAACCCGTAGGCGAAGCCCGCGTGGCCGGGCATTTTGTGGACTTCGAAGACTCGGGCGCTGTCGTCGGCGTACTTGGCTTGGGCGAAGGGGATGAGGCGGCGTTCGAGTTCGTCGAGTTCCATGAGGGGATGGAAGGCCGACGAGAGACTGAGCGCAAGACTCGGGGTTGGTGCGGGTTCCGCAGCCGCGGCGGGGCCGGGGGCGGCGGAGGCGCATGGCTCGCTCGGCCCCTTGGATCATT
>JANNKN010000089.1:0-1286 GCA_031396315.1 Deltaproteobacteria bacterium | reverse complement strand
CCCGATCGACAATCTGCGCGTGCTCAAGTATTTACGCGAACAATTCAGCGCAGACGAGGCAACGACGATTCGACGAGCACGTCTGCTGCGCCCGCGAGCGCGAGCACGCGCGCGCGGCCCGCGTCGCTCGCGAGATCCGCGACGACGCTCTGCTTGCCAGCGGCGAGAAAGCGAAATAGCGCGCCGTCTTCGCCGGGCGGACTCGGCGTATGCGACGCGCTCCAGCGCCGCAGCGCATCCCCAGCGGGCTCCTCCACCTTGATCACTCGCGCACCCGCATCGAGCAACAGCTTCGTCGCGTACGGGCCCGCGATCTCGCTGCTGAGATCGAGCACGCGCAGGTTTTCGAGCGGCATCGCCATGACGCGCCAGTGTGCCAGACTGCGCCGCCCGCAGCGGCGCGGGCGGGAGGCGAGATGCGACGATTCGAGGGCAAGGTTGCGCTGATCACGGGCGCGGCGGCGGGGATTGGGCGCGCGACGGCGGAGCGGCTCGCGAGTGAAGGCGCGAGCCTCTTCCTCGTGGACGTGGCGCACGAGGGCCTCGAGCAGACCGCGAAGCTCTGCACCGCTCTCGGCGCGGCGGTCGAGACGCGCAGCTGCGACGTCGGCGATGAGCCGCAAGTGCAAGCCACCGTGCAAGCCTGCGTCGATCGCTTCGGCAAGCTCGACGCGCTCTGCAACATCGCGGGCATACTGCTGCTGAAACATCTCGCAGATATTTCGGTCGCCGAGTTCGAGCGCGTGCTGCGCATCAACCTCACCGGCACGTTCCTGATGTGCAAAGCGGCGATGCCGCACTTGCTCGTGACGAAGGGCGCGATCGTGAACACGTCCTCTACCTCGGCGCTGGCGGGCATGCCCTACGGTGCCGCCTACGGCACGAGCAAGGGCGGAGTGCTCGCGCTCACGCGCACGCTCGCGGTCGAGTTCGGTAAGCAGAGCGTGCGCTGCAACGCGGTGTGCCCGGGCTCCATCCAGACCGCCATGAGCGGCGGTGGAGTGCTGCCGAAGGACGCCGACTGGAAGCTCGTCGCGCGCGCCACACCCCTCGATCAAGCGCGCGGCCCCGAAGTGGTCGCGAGCGTGATCGCGATGCTCTGCTGCGACGACGGCGTCCACATCAACGGCGAATCGATCCGCATGGATGGCGGGACCCTCGCGTGAGGGGACGGCAAGCGAAGCGCGCAGCGAGCCGTAGGCGAGCGAAGATGAACGAGATGGACGGGGGCACGCTCGCCTAATGAGTCCCTCCGAAGCCGCCGACATCGCGGAGATCACGCAAGC
>JANNKN010000084.1:0-2771 GCA_031396315.1 Deltaproteobacteria bacterium | reverse complement strand
GCGCGGAATCCCGCTGGCCGGCCTCGCCCTGGCGCCCGGCTTCATCGACCTGCACTACCACGGGGCGCTGATCTTCACGGCGCCCGAGGATGCCGGTCGTGCGCTGCGCGTGGCCGGCGAGGCGCTGCTTCGGACGGGCGTGACGGGCTACCTGCCGACGACTGTGACGTGGCCGGCAACGGAGCTCGCCGCCCACGTCTCGGCATGGGCGCAGGCCGCGGCCGCGCTCGCCGCGCCGGCTGACTGCGCTGCGGTTCTCGGCCTCCATCTCGAGGGCCCATGGATTCGCCCCGAGGCCGCGGGTGCGCAGCCCAAAGCGGGCATCCGCCCGTTTCGCGCGGCCGACACCGAATTGCTCGACCGCGCGGAGGGGCTGGCTCGGCTCGTGACCTTCGCGCCGGAGACCGAGGGCGCGCGCGCGCTACTCGCGGAGCTCGCACGCCGCGGCGTCATCGCGTCGCTTGGGCACAGCCTCGCGGACGCCGAGGCCTGCGCCCGTGCGATCGCCGAGGGCGCGCGTCACGTCACGCATCTCTTCAACGCGATGGGTGCGTTCCATCATCGCGCGCCGGGCCTGATCGGCGTCGCGCTCGGCGACGACCGGCTCAGCTGCGACCTCATCTGCGACGGCGTGCACGTGCATCCAGCGGCGGTCCGGCTGGCGGCGCGTGCGAAGGGAGAGAGGCTCACGCTGATTACGGATAACGTTGCGGTGCCAAGTGCTTCCGAGCATGCGAACGCGTTTCCTAGTTTTGGGGCGGGCGCGGTTCGGGACGACGGCAATGCGCTCCGGCTGGTCGACGGCACGCTCGCAGGCTCGCGCCTCACGCTCGACCGCGCGCTCGCGAACGCGCAGGCATTCGGCGCGCTGAGTCGCCTCGAAGCCGTGCGCGCAATGACGCTGGCTCCCGCTCGCGTGCTCGGCCTCGAACGCGAACGCGGCACTCTGCGCGTTGGCGCGCGCGCCGACTTCACGCTGCTCGACACGCAGGGCCGCGTCACCGAAACCTGGCTGGCCGGCCGCCGTGTCTTCCGGAACGCGGTGCAACCCTGAGGCGATGAGCTCGCCCGCGAGGGCGCTCCGACTCAGCTCCGCACGCCCACGCCGCGATACATCTCGCCGAACATGCGCGGCGCGCCCTCGGCGAGGAAGCGGTCGACTGTCTCGAGCGCGAAGCCGCCCTCGCGCACGAGCGCGTCGATCTTGCGGTTCACGTTGCAGCCACACGCCAGCACGCGCTGAATGGGATTCCAGCGCTCCTGCCAGCGCGCGGTTGCCGGGTCGTCGCTGCGGCCGTGCTCGATGAAGTGCAGCGTCGCGCCGGGCTTCAATACGCGATGCACTTCGCGCAGCGCCGCCAGCGGATCTGGGATCGTGCACAGCGTCCAAGTGATCGCCGCGCAGTCGAAGCGCGCCGCCTCGAAGGGCAGCCGGCCATCCGCGCGCAGGTGATGGACCTCCACCGGAAACGGCGCTGCCGCGATGCGCGCGCGCACGCGCTCCTGCAGCGCATCCATCGGATCCACGGTCGTGACGCGTGCCACGCCCGCCGGGTAGTGCGCGAGGTTGAGGCCGGTACCGAAGCCGATCTCGAGCACGTCCCCACGCACGCCCGCCAGCGCCTCGTCTCTCATCTCCCCGAACCGGCCCATCATCGCATCGAGCGCCCGCGGAAAGATCCGCTTCTCGTAGTACTCGTAGATCACTCCCACGCCGCGCTCCTCCGCACCGCGGGACAATGCCCCGATCTCGTCACCAAAGCCCGATTCATCCCACCATCGCTCCTACCGCAGGACGGCAAGCGAGGCGCAGTCTTCGGAGCCGAGCGGAGTAAAAGAGGAAGATTGCAGAGGAAGATCGAGCGCGTGTTCGCTACGCCTCGAACTGGCGTCGCGCCCCCGTCCCGGTACAGGCACCAAGCAACATGGCCAAGTCGCGCTCAATCTTCCTCTGCAACGAGTGCGGCACCCAACAACCGCGCTGGGTCGGGCGCTGCCCCGGCTGCGGCGCTTGGGATTCGTTCGCAGAAGAATCCGTCGGGGGACCGGCACCCGCGGCGCCGGCGAGCCTCGTGGCACCGGCGGAGGCGCCCACCGGCCGCGCGCGCCCGCTCGCGGAGATCGATGCCGAATCGCAGCCGCGTCTCTCGACGGGGATCGCCGAGCTCGATCGCGTGCTCGGCGGCGGGCTCGTTGCCGGCAGCGTCGTGTTATTGGGCGGTGAGCCCGGCATCGGAAAGAGCACGCTCTGTCTCCAGCTCGCCGCGAACGTCGCCGCAGCGCACGGGACCGTGCTGTACGTGAGCGGCGAGGAGAGCCTCGAGCAGGTGCGCTTGCGGGCCTCGCGGCTCGGCGCGGTGCCGAAGGCGCTGCTCGCGATCGCGGAGACGCGCGTCGAGGCGCTCGCCGCGCCGTGGCAGGCCGCGCGCCCGAAGCTCGTGCTCGTCGATTCAGTGCAGACGCTGCGCACCGACCGCGTCGAGTCCGCGCCGGGCTCGGTGACGCAGGTGCGCGAGTGCGCGGCCCTGCTCGCCGCCACCGCGAAAGCGCAGGGTGCGCCGCTCGTGCTGGTTGGCCACGTCACGAAGGACGGCGCGCTCGCAGGGCCACGCGTGCTCGAGCACCTGGTCGATGTCGTGCTCACGTTCGAGGGAGATCGCGGTCACCCGTATCGAATTCTTCGCGCGACCAAGAACCGCTTCGGCGCAGCGCGAAGAAGATGTGCGCGATGACCAGGCCGACAAAGCCGACGCCCGCCAGGCCGTGGAGCA
>JANNKN010000081.1:0-3434 GCA_031396315.1 Deltaproteobacteria bacterium | reverse complement strand
GGACGTCTCGGCGGTGACGAGGCCGTCGTAGCCCTGGGCCTCGAGCCGCCGCGCATGCTCGGGAACTTGCGCGAGGTCGGAGGTGATTAGGCCTGCGTCGATCTTCATAGGGGCTCCTTGGAGGCTTGGCGAAAGTGCGCGGCTTACGGTCGCCCGGCGCCGGGCACATCGACGCGGACACGCTCGATCTGCGCGCCGCGGCTCCGCCGGCACGCGTCGGGGTCGATGCCCGTCGACGTGAGTGCGAACAGCGTTCGCCGATCCGCGCCGCCGAGCATGCAAGCGATCGCCATGCGCTCGCCACAGGCGATGCGCTGCGAAACCCGGCCGCCCTCGTGAACGCGCACGAATTCGCGCGTCATCGGCGAGGCGACCCAGATCGCGCCCTCTGCGTCGAGGCAGATGCCATCGGGCACCGCGCCGCCTGCGAGTGCTGCCCACACGCGGCGTCTCGAGAGCGCACCGCTGGCGGTGTCGATGTCGAACGCACTGAGGCGGCGCCCGAACGATTCCGCGACGATCAACGTGCGCCCGTCGGCCGTAATGACCGCGCCATTCGGGAATTCGAGGCCACGCGCGGCGACACTCACGGCGCCATCCGGCTGCACCAGCGCGAGCTGCGCGCTGCGCGGCTTCTGCTGGGTGTGGAGGTCGTAGCCGAAGTTGCCGACGTAAGCGCGGCCCGCGGCATCGACCACCATGTCATTGCAGTGATACGTCGCAATCCCGGAGAGATCCGCGTGCGTTGCGAGCTCGCCGTCGGCCTCGCGCCGCAGCAGCTTGCGATCTTCCATCGAGACGACGAGCAGGCGTCCATCCGGCAACCAGCCGAGCCCGGACGGGCCCTCGGGTACGCGCACGATCGCCTCGACCGCGCCGCTCTCGCTCGCGGCGTACACGCGGCCTGCGTGCATGTCGGAGAACCACAGCCGGCCGTCATGCCAACGCGGGCCTTCGAGGAACGCGAATCCATCCAACCACGGCTCGAGCTGCGCCATCGCGACGCCTCCACGCGAGCCGCGAGCATGCATCGGCGGCGCTGGGAGGCGCCAGCCGCTGAGCTCCGGAATCTGGGCCGTTCGTACGCAGCGGGGTCTGACCCCGGTGCGTACGAACGGCTTGCGCTCTCTGCGCCTCGCCCCGAACGTCCGCTTTTCGCCGAGGAGCCTTCGATGAAGTGGGTGATGTCGATCGCGTTCACGGACCCGGCGCAGTACGTGCCGCTCGCGCGCGCCGCTGAAGCGGCGGGCTTCGAGGCGATCGCGCTCTCCGATCACGTCGTCCACCCGGAGAAAATCCTCACGCCGTACCCGTACACGCCGAACGGCGAGCCGCGTTGGCAGCCGTTCACGTCGTGGCCCGATCCGTGGGTGACGGCGGCGCATCTCGCGGCGGCGACCACCACGTTGCGTTTCGTCACGAGCATCTACGTGCTCGCGATGCGAAATCCGCTGCTCGCGGCGAAGCAAATCGGCACGGCTGCCGTGCTCTCCGGTGGGCGCATGAATCTCGGCGTCGGCGTCGGCTGGATGAAGGACGAGTTCGACGTGAGCGGCGCGACCTTCGAGCGCCGCGGCGCGCGCATGGACGAAATGATCGAGATCCTGCGCAAGATCTGGGCAGGGGGCTGGGTCGAGCATCAGGGCGAGTTTTTCTCGTTTCCGCGGCTCGAGATGAGTCCGGTACCGCCGGCGCCGATCCCGATTTGGAGCGGCGGCATCTCGAAGCCTGCCCTGCGCCGCGCTGCACGGATCTGCGACGGGTGGATCTCCGACATGCACACCACCGAAGAGCTGCGTCGCATCGTCGGCGAGCTGCATGAGCTGCGCGCCGATTCGCCGCGCGCCGCGGAGCCGTTCCATGTGCTCGGGACCGCGATGGACGCGTTCAACGTCGACGGCTACCGGCGCCTGCAGGAGCTCGGCGTCACCCACGTGCAGACGATGCCATGGTTTTTCTACGGCGGGCCGACCGACGTGCTCGAGAAGCGGCTCGAGGGCATTCGGCGCTTCGGCGAAGACGTGATCGCGAAGCTGCCCTGATCGGAGGCGCGGGCCGTGGCTAGTGCGGCGTGCCTTCGGTGATCAGGCTCGCAACGAGCAGATCTCCGAGCGCGCACTGCTCTTCGCTCGAGAGCGGCCCAGGCCCTTGATAGTGCGCAAGCGCAGCGAGCGCGCTGCGCGCCTCGGCATCCCCGGTGCCGCCGAGCACGCACACGTTCACGGGCCGGCCCGAGGCGTCGAGCTCGAACTGGATCTGCACGAAGGAGGAGCCGAACCGGTCGAGCGGCGGCTTCCAGGTATCGAGCACTTCGCGCTTCATCGCCTCGATGCGCGGCGCCACGGCGGCCCCGCAGCGCGCGAGGTCTCCCGGTGTCCCGCGGCGCTGGTGCGAGGGCTCGCGCTCGGCGCACAGCAAATCATGCGCGATCGGCGCAGCGAGCGGTCCATTCGCGGGGAGCGGGCCGGCGCAGGCGGCAGCCAGCAGCACCAGGGCTGCAGCGCGCTTCACGAATGGGCCTCGGCGTGCGCTTCGAGCACGCGCGCGACGGCGCAGGTGAGGCGCTTCGCCGTCGGGATGTGAATGAACTCGTTCGGGCCATGGGCGTTCGATCCGGGGCCGAGCACCCCCGTGATCAGGAATTGTGCGCGCGGGAATTTCTCTCCGAGCATCCCCATGAAGGGGATGGTTCCACCCTCACCCATGAACATCGCCGGCCTTCCCCAATAAGTCTGCGAAGCCTCGGCCATCGCGCGTTCGAGCCACGGCGCGAAGGGCGGCGCGTTCCAGCCCTGGCCAGGCGATTCGGCGTGAAAGCTCACGCGCGCACCGTACGGCGGATTTGCCTCGAGCACACGCTTCACCGCCTTGGTCGTGGCCGCGCCGTCCACGCTCGGCGGGATGCGGATCGAAAGCTTCGCGGCGGTGCCGGGCCGCAACACGTTGCCGGCGTTCCCGAGCGCCGGGATGCCGTCCATTCCCGTGATCGAGAGCGTCGGCTGCCACGTGCGAGCGAGAATACGATCCGCGGCGCGCTCGCCCATCGGCCGAGCGCCCTCGACGAACGGGAAGCGCGAAGAGACGCCGTCCCCTAACACGGCGGCCGCCGCTTCGGTCTGCAGTGCGCGGTCGGGGGGGATCGCGCAGTGCAGGGCAGGCACGCGCAGCTCGCCCGTGCGCTCGTCCTCGAGGCGCGAGAGCAGCTCGCGCAGGATGCGGAAGCTCGACGGCACGACGCCGCTCGCGTCGCCGGAATGCACGCCTTCGCGCAGGATCTCCACGCTGAGCGTGCCCGTGATCAAGCCGCGCAGGGAGGTCGTCCCCCAGAGCTGGTCGTAATTTCCGCAGCCCGAGTCGAGCGCGACCACCAGGCTCGGCGAGCCGATGCGCGCGGCGAGATGTTCGACGTAAGCGGGCAGGTCGCCGCTGCCGGA